>NZ_JBEZZB010000099.1:0-39583 GCF_040638955.1 Actinoplanes sp. NPDC024001 | reverse complement strand
GCTCTATCTGGACGCGGGCATCGACCTGGCCATCGAGCACCTGAAGCAGGACGGTGTGATCACGGTCCGCGAGCGGCGGGGAGGAGCGCCCGCCGACGGGCGGCGGCGGCCATGGCCGCGCGGGATGCCGCGGAAACCGCGGCATCGGGCGGCGACGCCGGCCGGCGGCGCGCCGATCGTCGGCTGTGGGTAGAGCAGCGACTCATAGCCCTCCTGCCAGGGAAAACGATCGTCGAGATCCGGCCAGACCACCTGCCGCAGGTGCACGCGATCATCGCCATAGCGGGCGAGCGCGGCGCCGGGAAACACCTCCTCGGTTGCCTCGCCCGCGACGATCACCACCTCCTGGTCGACGATCAGGTCGGGGATGCGCAGGCCGTGGCAGAGTCGCAGCCCGTCGTCGCAGAGGCGGCAGGCCAGCTCGTTGAGGATCTGGTGGCCGATCTCCGGGTCCAGCCCGGCGATGGCCAGCTCGGGGAAGCCGAAACCGGTGAGCCCCACCGTGTAGGCGAACGGCACCGAGCCTTCCGGGTCGTCGTCGGACGGCAGCACGTGGACGACGGCCCACCCGTATTCCTCGATGATCTCGCTCTGGCGCTCGAAGAAGTCGTCGCGGAAGGACATCGGTGACACCCCCGGAGTCGTGCTCTCTCTGTCCCGCTAACTATGGAACAGGTGTACGACACTTTTCCGGACCTAGTAGCAGTACGATCGTACTGTTAAAGTCTCGCCATGGGGTTCCGAATCGATGATCTGCACCATGTGCAGCTGCTGATCCCGCCGAACGGCGAAGGCGTCGCCCGCGACTTCTACAGCGGTGTCCTCGGCATGGCCGAGGTGGTGAAGCCGCCGGTGCTCGCCGCCCGCGGCGGCTGCTGGTTCCGGGCCGGCGGCTGGGAGGTGCACCTGAGCCCGGTGCCCGACTTCACCCCGGCCCGCAAGTCGCACCCGGGCGTGCTGATCAGCGATCTCGACGCCCTCGCCGCGGCCCTCGAAGCCGCCGGCCACCCGGTCGAGTGGGATCCCCACTTCCCGGGTCACCGGCGGCTCTACTCGGCCGACGGCCACGGCAACCGGCTGGAGTTCCTGGAGCCGGCCCGTTGACGCGGGCTATGCCGCCGGGTTGAAGTACGGGTCGCGGACCAGCGAATGGAAGGCGCCGAACGCCGCCTCGTCTCCGGTCAGCTGGAACTGCTGGTTCGGCCCGTTGCCCTCCGGATTCGACTCGAAGTAGGCGACCGCCTTGATCTGCTTGTTCGCCTTGAAGGTCCGCTCGGCATCGGCCAGCCACGCGGCCCGGTTCGCCGATCCCCACGCCTTCGCCACCCCGAACTCACCGATCACGATCGGCTTGGGGCGCTGCGCGGCCCAGTCCAGGAACGGGCCCATCAGCTTGCCGATCGGCTGGAACTGGGCGCCGGCGTAAACGTCCACACAGGTCCAGTCGACCTGGTCGTCGCCGGGGTAGAAGTCGGGCGCCTCGCCGCGGACGAAGCCCTCCGCGGTGGGGCACCACACCCACGACACGTTCTTCGTACGCTCCTGCTCGAAGATCTTCCGGACGTACTTCCAGGCGGCGATGTAGTCGGCGCCGGACCACATGGTGGCCCGCAGGTTGGGCCGGTCCATCTCCCACCGCATGCGCAGCAGCACCGGCTTCTTGATCTTCCGGATCGCCCGCGCCTGCTGGCGGATCAGCCGGTCGTGCTCACCGGCCAGGATGGACCGGTTGTCCCCGGTCGCCCAGCTGATCATCAGGTTGGCGCCCTGGGACAGGAACTCCTTGTCCGACGCGGTGCCCATCAGCTGGTCGAACCGGCGGTACGTGTTGATGAAGTCCAGCCGCCGGCCGAGTGACTCCTCCAGCCCGCCGACCGCCGCGATCCGGCCCACGTGGGTGAGCTCGTCCGGCTTGATCCAGGCGCCGAAGTAGGCGCCGTGCTCGGGCGGCTGGAACGGGCCGGCCTGGAACGGCCCGGGGTCGATCGCGACCGCCTTCGGCGGGCTGGTCAGATCGGGCGCGGGCTCCGGCTCGGGCTTCTTCTTCCGGTCCGAGGTGCAGCCGGCGACCAGCAGCAGCGCGACGGCGACGGCCGCGACACCCCTACGCATGGACCCGCCGGGCGGTGTAGAGGACGTTCACCGCGTACGCGTCGCTGCCGGGCAGCCGCCGGGCCGCCGCGTCGGCGAGCCGGGCCACCCGGTGGTCGTGCAGCGACGGGGTGAGCATGGAGAACCCGCGCCGCTCGACGATCTCGAAACCGTGCCGGGCCAGCAGCCGCTCCACCTCCTGGTGGGAGAGTTCGGCGAACCAGCGCTCGCCGTGGTGCCGGCGGGCCCGCAGGTGCCGGATCGACCCGCTGTTGCCGTGGTTCTCCACGACCAGCAGCCCGGAGCCGCGGTGCGGCAGCACCTTGGCGGCGAACGCCAGCGCCCGGTCCCGGACGCCCTCGTTCACGTTGAGCAGCAGGCGGAAGAGCGTCACCAGGGCCGGGAAGCCGCCCGCCACCGGGGTCGGCACCGGCCCGTCCATCGGCACCTGGTGCCAGTACGCCCGCGAGCCGACCTCGGCCGCCTTCGCCATCATCTCGGCCGACGTGTCGTAGCCGTGCGCCTCGCGGACCAGGCCGTGCAGGGCCCGGATCGCCCGCCCGGTGCCGCAGGCGAAGTCGTGCTGCACCGGTTGATGTTCGGGGAACTCGCGGCGCACCAGGGCCCGCAGGTAATCCCGCTGCCGGTCGTTGATCTGCGAGGCGTAACTGTCCGGGGCGTAGGTCACGCTCTCGTACTTCTCGACCGCCTCGGTGTCCTGGAACACCTGGGTGTAGTCGCTGGTCAACTCGTCCTCCTCATGGGGATGAATGCGCGGAGCATCAGCCGTTCGCGCAGCAGCCAGGCCCCCGCGACATAGGCCGGCACGGCCACCACGACGGCGGTCGGAACGAAGATCAGGGGGCCGAAGCAGCACACCGCCAGCAGCGCGGCGGTCCGGGTGCCCGGCCCGAACGGATGCAGGCCGGTGCCCCGGTAGACCTGGGCCAGCGGCAGCAGATTGTTGACGACCATCGCGCAGGCCAGCCCGGCGGCCGCGCCGAGCGCGCCCCACCGGGGCACCAGCAGCACGTCCAGGCCGATCATCACGGTCAGCGCGATCAGTACGTTGCCGAGGTTCGCCGACGTGCGCCCGGCCATCGCCAGCACCATGTCGACCATCCCGCAGCCGGTGGCCACCAGCATCGCCCCGGCCAGCACCCGTACCACCGGCACACCCGCGGTGTACTCCGCGCCGAACAGCCTCAGGTAATCCGGGGCGCCGCAGATGACCAGCAGGTTCACCGGCCAGGTGACGAGCACCAGCCACCCGGTCGCGGTCTGGTAGAGGTGGTTCGCGGCCGCCCGGTCGCCGGTGCTCAGCGCCTCGGCGAGACGTGGCTGCACCGACTGGGACAGTCCCTGGTTGGCGAACTGGATCAGCACCACGAACCGCCCGGCGACCGCGTAGACCGCGGCCGGCGCCAGCCCGCCGAGCGCCGCGACCAGCAGCACGTCCACCCGTTGCAGGGCGAGCTGGGCCACCGCCGCCACCGCCCGGGGGCCAGTGAAGAGCCAGAATTCGCGCCGCAACTGCCGGCGCTCACTGCGGCCGGAGCGCGCGCTGACCAGGCCGGTCAGGTACGCACGCCGCGCCGCGTACCCGGCAAGAAGAGCGACCGGCAGATAGGGTGCCGCCCAAGCCACCGCGAAGACCGGGAGCGACGTGGTCAGCCAGAGGGTCGCCACCCCCGCCGCGCTCACCGCCACCAGCTGCAGCCCACTGCGCAGCACCCGGTCCAGCAGCACGGTCGGCCGCATGATCCGGTAGCCGCGGGTGACCGTGAGCAGCACGTCGGTCAGCGCCTGCAGCGGCAGGAAGACGGCGAGCACCCGCAGGCCGGCGGTGTGTTCGGCGACCACGTGCGCGGACTCGCCGGCGGTCAGGCGGGCGATCACCGGCGCGCCGGCCCACAGCGCTACCGCGAGCACCAGCGAGAAGACCGCCACCGGCGGGATGCCGGTGCGCAGGCAGGCGCCGAGCAGATGACTGCGGCCGGTGGCCCGCAGCCGGGCCGGCCAGTACACCAGCGAGGTGTTGGTGCCGAGCTTGGCGAGCCCGCCGGCCAGCACGAACGCCGCGGTGGCGGCGAAGAAGGCACCGGCCTGCTCGGGACCGAGGACCCGGGCGACGATCCAGGTGACGACGACCCCGGTGCCGCCGGCGAGGGCGGAGCCGGCCATGTTCGCCAGTCCGCCGCGGGCGGCGCCCCGGGTCTGCGTCGTAGCCGTCACGCCCGGCGCCAGACCGGGGTGTGCCCGAGCCAGCCGCCCAGCGCCTCGTCGTGCGGCTCGTAGTAGGCGCTGAGCTCGCGGCGCAGTCCGGGGTCCATGTCGCTCTGCCGGGCCCGGGCGTTGTGCCGCTCGAACGGCGGGCGCTCCAGATCGGACGGCAGCCCGAGGAACGCGCAGACCTCGTCGTAGACCGGGCCGGGATCGGTGAAGAACCGCTCGCTCTCCACCACGTGGATCCGCTCCCGGCCGACGTGCTGCGCCATCACGCTCAGGTAGCGCGCGTACTCGCCGCGGGCCCGGTAGGCGTGGTGCTGGTGGGCGAAGCTGTAGTAGGCCGGGTCCTCGGCGAGCCGTTCCTCCTGCCGGTGCAGGCGGGCCGCCTCCAGGGCCAGGGCCGCGCCGAAGTCGCGTTCCGACTCGAAGGCCCGGGCGACCTCGTGGTGGTGCTGCGAGTAGGCGCGTTCCACCGGGTCACGGACCAGCACGACGAGCTTCGCGTACGGCAGGTCACGGGCGATCCGGGCGGCCGCCTGCGGGTGGTACATGTAGTACGGGCTGGATTCGAAGGTCTGCGCCGGCATCCCGTACCGTTCGGCCACCTTCTCGCCGGTGCGCAGCAGCGGGAAGTGCGCCCGGTACCAGTCCAGACCCCGGTGGTACGACGTGTCGAAGTAGTGCACACCCTTGTGCAGCACCGCCTTCAGCACCACCGGATGTGCGGCCAGGGCCCGGTACAGCGAGGTGGTCCCGCACCGCTGCCCGCCGCAGATCAGGAACGACGGCAGCATCCGGCTCTCCGCGGTGAGCCGGCCCAGCGAGCGGGAGCCCAGATGCACCACCCGCTTCATCGGCGCGGGCAGGTTGCGTACGTTCATGGTGTCTAGAGCTCCTCTACGCGGCGGATCAGCACCGGCAGCAGCCACGTGCCGAGCACGCCGAGCCGGGCGCCGGCCTCCGCCTGCCGGTCGGTCAGATAGCGCACGGCCAGGTCGACGAGGTAGAGCAGCGCGGTGACCTCCCGGGCCACCGGCGCCACTCCGAACGGCGCCAGCAGCTCGTCGGCGCGCTGCACGGTGGCCTCCACCGCGTCCCGGGCGTCCCCGGTGGACTGGATGCGCCGCTGCAACTCGTGGTGCACGGCGTCGAAGCCCATCGGCACGCCGGTGGCGAACCGCTCCCAGTCCCAGACCAGCAGCGCGTCGGCGAGGTTCGCCATGTTCCACGGGGCCCAGTCGCCGTGCCAGGACCCGTACCGCAGGGTGGTCTCGCCGCTGTGCGCGGCGAGCACGTCGACGGCGGCCGCCAGGCCGGCGCCCTCCGGCCGGTCCGCCACCGCGGCCAGCCGGCCCTTCAGCTCGTGCCAGTAGGCGCTGCTGGTCAGCGGCCCGACGGTGTAACCGCAGCAGCCGGCGATGTCGAGCATCGCCGCGGTCAGCCGGCGCTGGGTCAGCGGCGCCCGGGGCAGCCAGACCGGCAGCGCCGACTGGACCAGCACCTGCAGGCCACGCCACTGCCCGGCGTGCAGCACCCGGGGCACGGTCAGCTTGCTCAGCCCGCTGTTGCCGAGCGCGGTGAGCGCCGCCGTCTCCGCCTTGACCAGCCGCTGGGTGAGCGGCCCGGTGCCCAGCTTGCCGAAGGCGAAGGTGTCACCGTCGGTGCCGAGCAGCTGCAGCACCGGCTTGCGGTTGGCCCGCGCCGGGCCGATGTGGATGCTCACCGCCAGATCGCGGCGCAGCGCCTCGCTCAGGTAGCCGTCGATGCCGGCTGAGACCGGCCCGGTCACCCGGATCCGGTCGCGGAACAGCAGCCCACTGGTACGGGTGTGCACCGCCGCCACCACGGCGTCCCGCTTCAGCCGGGCCAGCCGGGACTGCGGCTCGGCATATCGGCGGACCGCCGCGGCAGCCACCGCCGGGGAGACCGACGGGACGAGCAGCCGGGGCCGGCGGGCGTTCGGAACGACCAGGTAGTCGGCGATCAGCGGACCCGGACCGCCGTCGGTGTCGCACGGCGGCGGGTAGAGCAGGCCGAGCACCTCGTTCAGGTACTGGGTCCGCAGAGCCGCGTCGTCGGCGGTGAGTTCCGCGGGTGCGGTTCGGACAGGGCTCAAGAGTCGTTCCCCTCGATGGAGTTGCGCCAGAGCAGCGCGTACGCGAGAACCATGAAGGCCAGAGGGGTGACCAGCGAGTTGTACCAGAGCATCGCCGAGAAGGAGCTGACCAGCGCGGCGCTCGCGGCCAGCCCGGCGGGGCTGCGGTCGCGGCGGAAACGCCACAGCCCGTAGGCGAAGAAGCCGAGATAGCCGGCGGTGCCGACCGCGCCGTGCGCGTAGAGCAACTGCCAGAGCTGGCCGTTGCCGCCCACGGTGAAGTTGCCGCAGCGCTCGCAGCCGGCGCTCTCACCGACGGTGATCGAGTTGCGCCCGCCGAGGGTGTTGCGGGTGCCGCCGTAACCGATCACCGGCGATCCGGTGAAGCCGTCCAGGGCCTTGTCGATGAGGAACGAGCGCACCCCGTTCGACTTGCCGTTGTCCAGCCGGGCCTGCACGGTGTCGCCGAGCGGCGTCGCGGCCAGCGCCACCGCCAGCGCGCCGGCCGCCACCAGCAGCGCGCCGATCACCCAGAGCCGGCCGGCCAGCACGTGCCGGACCGCCACGTAGAGGATCACCACGGCCATGCCGATCCACAGCCCCCGGTTCAGCGACGCCACCGCCGGCACCACCGAGACGGCCAGGCAGAGCACGGCCAGCGCCCTCTTCCCGGCGCTGCGGCTCGCCCAGGCGGCCACCACCAGGAAACCGGCCAGCAGGCAGAAGTTGTTGCCCCAGGTGTTCGTGTAACCCCACGGCGCGGCCGGGCGCGGCTTCTCGCCGCCGACCAGATCCATGATCTGCGCGGCGTACGGATGCACCAGCGACCGGACGAAACCCTTGTTGCGGATCCCGGACGGGAGCAGCCACTCGACCGGCGAGGTGAACTCGAAGGTGCCGGCCACCATGCCGAGCAGGCCACCCAGCACGGTCACCACGAACATCCCGCCGAGCAGGCGTACCAGCCGGCGGCGGGCGAACTCCGCCTCGGTCAGGTTGCCGGCGTAGAGCAGCAGGACGGTCAGCGACACGTACATCGAAAGCTTGTAGACGACCGCCACCAGGCGGTCGCCGGCCCGCTCGGCCACCGTCCCGGCCGGGTCGGCGCCCAGCGCGGCGATGCTCACCACGACCGCCAGCAGGAAGACCGCCCACCAGCCGAAGCCCGGCGGCAGCCGCAGCCGCCGGCCGGCGGCACGCCGGCGCACCAGCAGGAACAGCATCGGCACGGCCATCAACGGGAAGATCAGCACACCCAGGCCGAGCGCCCACCACAGCGGATAGAGCAGCAGGATCCACGCCACCGGCCAGGCCGGCAGCGAGCGATTCTTGACGGTACGGTGGGCCGGACCGGCGGCCAGTGGCGCCGGGGCGACCGCGGTCACTTGTCGTCGCCCTCCGCGGTGCCCGCGTTGGACAGATCGATCACCGCGGTCGCATCGGCACTGTCCTGACCCGGGCGCTGCCGGCTGGCGAACGACAGCTGCTGCGTCGGGCCGTCAGCGCCCTCGTCGAGGTCCGGCGCCGGCAGTGTCACGGCCGGGCTCGGCAGCTGACCGGGCTGCAGGGCGGCCAGGCGCGGCATCACCACCGCACCGAGCAGCCGGGTCCCGACCCGCTGCAGCTGCTCGGCCGCGTCGATCAGGGCCGGGCGCCGGGAACGGCGCAGCTCGACCGCGAGGATCGCCGCGTCGGCCAGGCTGGCCAGGCTTTGCGCGTCGGCGCTGCTGCTGGTGGAGGGCGCCTCGATGACCACGTACTGGCTCTGCCGGCGCAGCGTCTCCAGGGTGTCCTTGAGCCGCTGCGACTGCATGAGACCGGCCGCGGTCGCCGCGCCGCCGGTGGTGATCACCCGCAGCGACGGGATGCGCGGCGTGCGCTGCAGCGCACGGCCCAGGCTCACCCGGCCGGCCAGCAGGTCGGAGAGGCCGGGCACGGCCGAGACCCCGAGCATCCGCGCCAGCGGCGCGGCATCCACCACACTGTCCGGCAGGTGGGCGCCGATCAAAACGACGTCACTTCCGGTACGGGCCAGCGCGGCCGCCAGGTTCGCGGCGACCAGTGTGCTCGCCGAACCGCGGCTGGTGCCGGTCACCACGATGATCTGGTCGCCGCCCTCCAGGCTGGCCAGCACCTCGTTGCGGAGCCGGTTGAAGACCCGCCCGCCCGGCCCGTACGGCTGGAGCACGTCGTCGAAGTGCGGCGTGCTGCGCTCGTCCAGAGCCGCGAGCACCGGGATCCGTCCCCGGTCCCGGACGTCCGTGGCGGTCACCAGCCGCCGGTCGAACCGCTCCCGCAGGTAGGCCAGCCCCAACCCCAGCAGCAGGCCGACCATGCCGCCGGTGCCGACGTTGAGCAGCGTGTTGGGGCTGGTCGGCGCGTCCGGCCGGCGCGAGTCGCTGATGATGCTGCCGCCGCCGACCATGGTGGTGGTCAGCTCGTTGAGCCGGCCGGTCAGCGAGTTGAGCTGGTTCTGCGAGTTGTTCCGCAGGCTCTGCAGGTTGCTCTCGGTGGAGCTGCCCGGCCGGGCCGTGGCGAGTTTCGCGTTGATCCCGGTGAGCGTCTGGGTCAGCTGCTTCACCTTCAGGTTCAGCGACTGGATCTGCTTGTCCAGCTGTGCCCGGGCGGTCTCCTCCCGATTACGCAGGTAGGCCTCGGCGAACGCGTGCGAACCGGACTGGGCGCCCTCGGGCGTCTCCGACCGGAAGGTGATCACCAGGACCGTGGTGTTCGCCGGCACCTGCACCGAGACGGACTTGGCCAGCTCGATCGGCGACACGTCGGCGCGCATCAGTGCCGCGGCCTTCACCGCGACCGCGCCGGACCCGACGAGCTGTGCCTCGGTGTCGAGGTTCACCGCGCCCTTGGTCCGGCCACCCTGCGCGTTGGTGTCCTGATCGACGGCCTGCACCAGGACCGAGGCGGAGGATTCGTACACCTTGGGCATCGTCTGGGACAGGACGGCGCCGGCGCTCAACCCCGCTGCGGTGACCGCCAGCGCGAGCCACCAGTGCCTGCGGACGGCGCCCAGGTAGTGCGAGAGGTCGGCAGACGCAGGGCGGGACGCTTCCATCGGTCTTCGGCGGCCTTCCAGGAGGAGTGTGGGTTGCCAGCTTTGGGCGATTCGCCCCAGAGGGGTAACGCCACACTCCCGCCGATAGTGATGGGGTTACGCCAGTTTGGGCTCCACCCAGCCGTTCTCCACCAGGTAGCCGAGGACCACCTCGACCGCTTCCGGCACGGTCATCGTGGTGGTGTCGACGGTCAGCTCGGCGTTCGCCGGCGCCTCGTACGGGTCGTCGATCCCGGTCATGCCGCGCAGCTGACCGGCGCGCGCCCGGGCGTAGAGGCCCTTGCGGTCACGGGCCTCGCAGACCTCCAGCGGGGTGGCGACGTGCACCAGGACGAAGCCGGCGCCGGCCTCCATCGCCATCTGCCGGACCGACGCGCGGGCCGCCTCGTAGGGCGCGATCGGGCAGGCCACCGCCATGCCGCCGTGCCGGCCCACCTCGGCGGCGACCCAGCCGATCCGGCGGACGTTGCGGTCCCGGTCGGCCTTGCTGAAGCCGAGGCCGGCGGTGAGCTCACGGCGCACCACGTCGCCGTCGAGCAGGGTGATGGTGCGCTCGCCGTTCTCCCGCATGGCGTCGGCGAGGTTGCGGGCGATGGTCGACTTGCCGGAGCCGGACAGGCCGGTGAAGAAGACGACCAGGCCGCGGTGCCGGCGCGGCGGGCGGACCCGGGACAGCTCCTTGGCGACGGCCGGCGGGGTGTGCCACTCGGGCAGCGGGAAGCCGCGGTCCAGCAGGTCGTCGATCTCGGCCGGGGTCATCGCCAGGCGGCGGTTGCGCGGCGGGATGTCGTCACGCCAGCGCCACTGGCCGTCCCGGTTGTCGTAGGCCAGCTCGCGCGGCACGAGGACCCGCAGCCCGGCGCCGGAGAGGGTCTCGCCGGTGGAGAGGACGTGGCTCACCCCGTAGGCCTGGGCGACGCGGGCGCGCAGCAGCGCGTCGCGCATCTCGTCGCGGCGGGTGAGCAGGGGAACGGCCACGATGGTGGCCGGTGGCATCCGGTCGCGGGCGGCGAAGATCGAGCGGACCAGCGACTCGGGCGGCAGACCGTCCGGGCCGGGGCCGCTCACCGGGATCAGGATCAGCAGGTGGGCCGCGAGGGTCCGGGCGGCGTGCGCGATCTGGGCCAGCTGCGGCCGGTGCAGCGGCCGGTCGGCGATGACCCCGAGCACGCGGCCGGGTGGGAGCAGGGCGCGCACCTCGGCCGGGGTGCGGCGCAGGCGCTGGAACGGGCCGTGCCCGCCGTCGCCCATCCGGCGCACCGGGCCGCCGATGCCGAACCGCTGCTCGCCGGTCGGCCAGGCGTCGGTGACCTCGATGGCCGCGACCGGCGCGCCTTCCGGGTCGGTCAGCACCACGGTGCGGCGCCGCGGGTCGGCGAGATCCAGCAGGCTGGCGACCTCGGCGGGGATCTCCAGCGTGACCGGGACCGGCCAGGGGGTGCCGTCGGCGAGCCGGCCCTGGCGCGCGAGCGACGCCAGATCGGCGCGGCCGAGGAAGCCGGTCAGCGGCGCATACGCCCCGGAGAGCAGCAGTTCGAGGTCTGCCAGCTCGTAGGGGCGCGGCGTGAAGGACGGGGCGTCCCGCAGAACGTCCTCGGGCAGTACCGAACCATTCACTTCGTATCCCCCTGGCAAACGATGTGGGGGACAGTTTCGCAGCCTCGATCGCGCCGGTCGAGCCGGGCTCTGCGTCTTGTTCGGATCTTTCGACCACCCGGATATAAGCCACCTATGACTTAAATCGGTATAAAAGCACTGCTTCCTGGACAAGTTGCAATGATCCTTTGATACTGGGCGATTGTGAGACAGACCCGTTCCCGGTTCCTGCATATCGCCGCGCTGACCACGGCCTTCGCCATGTCGGTGACAGCCACGCTCGCCTGGGCGTGGACCGGCGGCGCCGACCAGATCGGACTGCCGTACGGGCCGTCCGGCGACCCGACCGTCACCGCGCCGATGGCGGACACACCCGGCATGAGCCCGCCCCTGCCGGGACACGTCTCACCGCTGCGCCAGAGCACGCTGCCCGAGCCGGGTCTGCGGACGTTGGCGCCGACCGCCACCCTGCCGTCCACCTCACCCGCGGTTGTCCTGCCCCGGTACACGGGATTGCCGGACCCGGTGCTCCGGCCGTACCGATCACCGGTTTTGCGCGGCCTGGCCGCGCCGCTGCTCGGTGGCGTGCCGGCCCGCCAGGAGACGCCGCCTGCCGAACCGGAACCGCGCCGGCGGTGCCGGACCGGCGCCAAGCTGGTGCCGACCTGCGGCGTGCTCTGGGGCGTGGCGCCCGGAGCGCACACCGAGGAGAAGAGCACCCGGGCGCTCGCCGAGTTCGAGCGCAAGACCGGGCGCCACCAGGCGATCTTCCACGCCTATCACAGCGGGATCCGGCAGGTCTTCCCGACCGAGCAGGAGATGGCGATCGCCCGGGAGCCCGGGCGCAAGCGGATCCTGCTGCTCAACTGGAAGCCGGAGAGCACCACCTGGGCGAAGATCGCCAAGGGGGACCGGCGCACCGACGAGTTCCTGGACCGGCTGGCGGCACACCTGAAGAAGAACTACCGCGAGCGGTTCTTCTTCGCGATCCACCACGAGGCCGAGGATCAGGTACGCGAGCGGGCCGGCTCCGGCTACACCGCCCGTGACTACGCCGCGATGTTCCGGCACGTGGTCAAGCGGCTGCGCGCCAAGGGCGCGACCAACGTGGTGACCGTGCTGGTGCACATGGCCTACGTCCCGCACACCACGAAGAGCTGGTTCAACCACATGTACCCGGGCGACGACGTGGTCGACTGGATCGGCTTCGACACCTACTCCTACAGCGACCCCGGTTACGGCCACGGCGACTTCGCCGAACTGCTGAACCGCCGCTCGGCGAGCAAGCCCGGCTGGCCCGGCTTCTACAACTGGGTCCGCGCCAAGCACCCGAAGAAGCCGCTGATGGTCGCCGAGTGGGGCGTCTGGTTCTCCAAGCGGAACCCGAGTCACATGGCCGACTTCTACCGCGAGGTGGGCCGGCAGATCAAACACTTCCCGGCGATCAAGGCGATGGTGCACTTCGAGACGCCCGGCAACCACAAGGGGCAGGACTCGTCGGTGGACAGCACCCCGGCGGCCCTGCGTGAGTACCGCAAACTCGGCAAACTGCCCGTCTTCCAGGTGGCGGTGAGCTGAGTTTCCTGAGAGGCGGCTGAGAGACCCTGAGAACGCCTCAGGGGACTTCCGGATCCACGGCGGTGCGCGGCCTTTCTAGGCTGGGCCCGTGACCATCATCGCTACCGAGGCGCTGACCAAGACGTACGGCGGCGGGGTGACCGCCCTCGCCGACCTGACCGTTGCTGTCGACGAGGGCGTCATCGGCCTCGTCGGCGCCAACGGCGCCGGTAAGAGCACCTTCATCAAAATCATGCTCGGGCTGGTGCCGCCGACCAGCGGCACCGTCCGTGTCTTCGACCTCGACCCGGTGACCCAGACCGACCGGGTCCGCGCCCGCGTCGGCTACATGCCGGAGAACGACTGCCTGCCACCCGACGTCTCGGCCTCCGAGTTCGTCACCCACCTGGGCCGGATGAGCGGGCTGCCGCGGACCGCGGCCCGGGAGCGCGCCTCCGAGGCGCTGCGGCACGTCGGCCTCTACGAGGAGCGCTACCGCCAGATCGGTGGCTACTCGACCGGCATGAAGCAGCGCGTCAAGCTCGCCCAGGCGCTGGTCCACGACCCCGACCTGCTGCTGCTCGACGAGCCGACCAACGGGCTCGACCCGGCCGGCCGCGACGCCATGCTCGCCCTGATCCACCGGATCGGCACCGAGTTCGGCATCTCGGTGGTCGTCTGCTCGCACCTGCTCGGCGAGGTGGAGCGCATCTGCGATTCGCTCATCGCGATCGAGGGCGGCCGGCTGCTGCGCGCCGACCGCATCTCCAGCATGACCACGGCGTCCGACGTGCTCGCGGTCGAGGTCAGCGAGGGTACGGACGAACTCGCCGCCGCCCTGGCCGGGATCGGGCTGGAGGTCACCCGAGAGGGCCGGCTGCTGCTGGTGCCGATGGAGTCGGATGCCTCCTACGACCGCATCCTGCGTGCGGTGGCCGACCTGGACCTGTCCCTGCACCGCCTGGACCAGCGCCGGCACCGGGTCGCCGAGCTCTTCACCACGAAGGAGGCGGCCGATGTCTGAGGCCGGAGTGATCCATGACATCGGATACCAGCGGTACTCCGGGCCACGCCTCGGCCGCCGGGCCGGGCTGACCGCGCTCTACGTGCACGGTCTGCGGTCCTCGTTCGGCCTGGGCCGCTCGGCCAAGGCGAAGATCTTCCCCTGGTTGGTCGCCGGCATCATGCTGCTGGTCGCGGTGATCCTCGCCGCGGTCCGCTCGCAGATCGGCGAGACGATCCTGACGTACGTGCAGTACGACGACCAGATGTCCTGGCTGATCATCTTCTTCGTCGCGATCCTGGCGCCGCAGCTGATGTCCCGGGACATCCGTTCCGGCACCCTCCCGCTGTACTTCAGCCGGCCGGTGCGCGCCGCCGACTACGTGCTGGCCAAGTTCGCCGCGATGGCGACCGCGGTGTGGCTGCTGCTCGGCGTCCCGCAGCTGATCATGTTCCTGGGCGCGGCGTTCACCACGAAGAACGGCGCCAGCGGGGTGTGGAACGAGTTCCTCGACCTGGTTCCCGGCTGGGGCTACAGCCTGCTCTGGGCCCTGCTGTTCAGCAGCATCGGCCTGCTGATCGCGTCGATGACCGGCAAGCAGGCCTTCGCGGCCGGCGGCATCGTCGCGGTCTTCCTGGTCACCACGCCGGTCTTCGGCGTGCTGGCATCGATTCCGTCGACCACCGCGAACGCGCTGGCCGGCCTGGTCAGCCCGATGACCCTGATCGCCGGGGTCGGCGCCTGGCTCACCCCCGGCACCAGCGAGATGGAGCTGAACATCGGCCGGTTCGGCGCCATCTACGCGATCGAGACGGCCTGCCTGATCGCCGCCTGCCTCCTGCTGCTGCTCGCCCGCTACCGGAAGGTGGCCTCGCTGTGACGACCGAGACCTACGCCGCCGAGACCGGCACGGCCACCGGTGTGATCGACCTGCAGAACGTGACCCGCTGGTACGGCAACGTCGTGGCGGTCAACGACATCACCATGTCGCTGGGCTCCGGGGTCACCGGCCTGCTCGGCCCGAACGGCGCCGGCAAGACCACGGTGCTGCACATGATGGCCGGGTTCCTCGCGCCGTCGCGGGGCACGCTCACCATCGACGGCAAGCCGACCTGGCGCAACCCGGCCGTCTACCGCGATCTCGGCCTGGTCACCGAGCGGGAGGCGGTGCACGGCTTCCTCACCGCCGAGCAGTTCGTGCTGGCCTGCGCCAAGATGCAGAAACTGCCCGACCCGGCCGGCGCGGCCCGCCGCGCCCTGGAGCTGGTCGAGATGACCGACGCGGCCCATCGCCGGATCGAGACGTTCTCCAAGGGCATGCGGCAGCGCACCCGGGTCGCCGCCGCGCTGGTGCACGAGCCGCGCGTGCTGCTGCTCGACGAGCCGTTCAACGGCATGGACCCGCGCCAGCGCATGCACATGATGGAGCTGCTGCACTCGCTCGGCGACCGCGGCCACACCATCCTGTTCAGCTCGCACATCCTGGAAGAGGTCGAGCAGGTCGCCGGCCTGGTCCAGGTGATCGTGGCCGGCCGGCTCGCGGCCTCCGGCGACTACCGCAAGATCCGCCGGCTGATGACGAACCGGCCGCACGTCTTCGCGGTCCAGAGCTCCGACGACCGGCGGCTCGCGGTCGCGCTGATCGGCGAGAAATCGGTCAGCGGCATCGAGATCGAGACCGGCGGCCTCACCGTCCGGGCGTCCGACTACGGCAGCTTCACCCGCGCGCTGCCGCGGATCGCCCTCGACCAGGGCATCCGCCTGCACAAGCTGGTCCCGTCCGACGAATCCCTGGAGAGCGTCTTCTCCTACCTGCTGGAGGCCTGATGTCGACCGTCGCTCTGATCACGGCGCGCGGCCTGTTGGGCCGCCGGCGGGCGCTGCTGCTCCTGCCGCTGCCACTGCTGCTCATCGGCCTGGCGGCGATCTGCCGGGCCTACGACCTGACCCCCGACCAGTGGGGCCAGCCGGTCGTCGTCGGCCTCGGCTTCGCCGTGATGCTGCCGGTGATCGCGCTGATCGTCGGCACCGGCGTGCTCGGCTCCGAAGTGGACGACGGGACGCTCGTCCACATCCTGACCAAGCCGCTCGCGCGCCGCGACATCATCCTGGCCAAGTTCGGCGTGGCCGTCGTGACCACCGCGGTCACCACGGCGGTGCCGCTCTTCGTGGTCGGCCTGATGGCCGGCTCCGCCGAGCTGGGCACGGCCCTGGCCGTCGCGGCAGCGGCCGGCGCGGTCGCCTACTCCGCCCTGTTCGTCCTGCTCAGCCTCCTGACCCGGCGGCCGGTCCTGCTGGGCCTGGTCTACATCCTGGTCTGGGAGGGCCTGCTCGGCCGCTTCCTGAGCGGCACCCGGGTCCTCTCCATCGAGCAGTACGTCATCACCATCGCCGACAAGCTGTCCCCGACCGTCATCCTGAACGCCCAGGTCGGCATCACGACGGCGGTCGTGATGAGCGCGGTCTTCGCGGTCGTGTGCACGGTGGTCGCCATCAACCGTCTCGGCAGCTTCAGCCTGGCCGGCGAGACCAGCTGACACTCACGCCCACGCGCCGCCCGGACCTGTGTCCGGGCGGCGCCGGCATTTGCGGCCCCCTGCGCCGCCGCCGGGCCGTAGCTCATACGGCCCACACGCGGTCGGTCACCGCTCAGCCCAACGGCCGACCGCGCCGGGCCGTAGCTGGTGTGGCTTATGTGGGGCCGGTTGGGGGTGTGGGCTACGGCCGGCGGGGTGGTGGAAACGGGGCCGCCCCGGACGAGGAGACGTCCGGGGCGGCTGTGTGCGAGCGGAACCCGTCAGCCGGTGTTGCGCATGCCGGCGGCGATGCCGTTGACCGTCGTCAGCAGCGCGCGCTCCAGCGCCGTCGAGTCCGACGGCCCGCGGCGGGCGCCCGGCGCGGTCGGCATCTGCCGGCCGGCCTCACCGAGGTCGCGGTACTGGCGCAGCAGCGCCACCTGCAGGTGGTGCAGCGGCTCCAGGTAGGTGTCGCGGACGCTGAGCGTGCGGGACAGCTCCGGCTGCGACGACAGCAGCTCCGACCCGCCGGTGATCGCCAGGACCTCCTGGACGGTCAGCTCGTACTCCTGCTCGATCTTGGTGAAGATCGGCCGCAGCTCCTCGGGGACCAGCGTCTCCACGTAGCGGCGGGCGATCGACAGGTCGGTCTTGGCCAGCATCATCTCGACGTTCGACAGGAACGTCCGGAAGAACTGCCAGTTGCCGTGCATCTCGTCGAGCGTGTCGCCGAGACCGGCCGCCCGGGCCGCGGCCAGGCCGGTGCCGACGCCGAACCAGCCGGGCACGATCTGCCGGGTCTGGGTCCAGCCGAACACCCACGGGATGGCCCGCAGACCGCTCAGGCCGGCGTCCGCGTTGGGGCGCTTGGCCGGGCGCGACCCGATGTTCAGCGCGCCGAGCAGCTCGGTGGGGGTGGCCGCCCAGAAGTACGCGGCCAGGTCCGGGTCCTCGACGAGCGAACGGTACTGCGCGAACGCCGCGTCGGAGGCGGTGTCCATGGTGGCGTCCCACACCTTCAGGCGGACCGGATCCACCTGGATGCTGGTGTGCAGCAGGGTGGCCTGCAGGACAGCCGCGACGGTCAGCTCCAGGTTCTCCCGGGCCAGCGCCGGCACCGTGTACTTGTCGGAGATGACCTCGCCCTGCTCGGTGACCTTGATCGCGCCGTCGAGCGTACCGTACGGCTGGGCCAGGATCGCCTCATGGGTCGGCCCGCCACCCCGGCCGACGGTGCCGCCCCGGCCGTGGAAGAGGCGCAGCCGCACCCCGTGCCGGGCCGCCACGTCACGCAGCGACCGCTGCGCCTTGTGGATGCGCCACTGGCTGGTGGTGATCCCGGCCTCCTTGTTGGAGTCCGAGTAGCCGAGCATGACCTCCTGCACGTCGCCGCGCGCCCGCACGATCTCCCGGTACGCCGGCAGCGACAGCATCTCGTCCAGCAGGTCGCCGCCCGCGTCGAGCTCGGCCGGCGTCTCCAGCAGCGGCACGATGTTGACCCGGGCCCGGCCGGTGTGGATGTCGATCAGGCCGGCCTCGCGGGCCAGCACCGCCGCCGCCAGCACGTCGTCCACGCCGAGGGTCATCGAGATGATGTAGGTCTCGATGACGTCCTGCCCGAACGCGTCCTGCGCCTCGCGAATCGTGTTGAACACGTCGAACGTCTTGCGCGCCGAGTCGGTCAGCGGGGTGTCCGCGCTGGACAGCGGCCGCCGCCCGGTGAGCTCACCGGCGAGCAGTTTGGTGCGCGACTGCCGGTCCAGGGTGGCGTAGTCGTCGACCTCGCCGACCTGGGTGTACATCTGCTGGAGCACCTCGTGGTGCTTCTCGGCGTGCTCACGCACGTCGAGGGTGGCGAGCTGCAGACCGAAGGCCGACGCCTGCCGGAGGGCGGTGGAGACGATGCCGATCGCGGGCAGCTGGCCGGAGTTGCGCGCCAGCGACGCCCGCATCAGCTCCAGGTCGGAGATCAGCTCGTCGCTGCCCAGGTAGTCCCGGCCGGGCACGTGTGAGGTGCCGTTCTTCAGGCGGGCCCGGGTGTTCGCCAGCTTCGCCTTGATCGCCCGGACCTTGAGACGGTAGGGCTCCTCCGCGTTGACCCGGCGGAACCGGTCGGCGATCTCGGGCAGGTTGTCGAGGTCCTGCGCCAGGCTGGCGGACAGGTCGAGGGAGACGCCGCGCAACCGCCGGGAGACCGACAGCTCGTCGATCAGCTTGTCCATGGCCTTCTCGGTGGCCTGGATGCCGTGCTCGTGCTGGATCAGCAGGACGTCGCGGGTGACCGCCGGGGTGACGAACGGGTTGCCGTCCCGGTCGCCGCCGATCCACGAGCCGAAGGTGAGCGGCCGGGCGGTCGGCGCGGTCTCCACGCCGAGCCGGCGCAGCGTCTCGGCCAGGTCGTCGAGGACCTGCGGGGCGGCCTCCGCGTACAGGTCCTTGAGGTAGTAGACCGCGTTGCGCGCCTCGTCGGTCGGGTCCGGCCGGTCCAGGCGCAGCTCGTCGGTCTGCCAGAGCAGGTCGATCAGCTCGGCGAACCGCTTGGTGGAGGCGGTGGTGTCGGTCGCGCCGTAGAGGGCCGCGGCGGCGGACTCGGCGTCCAGCGAGTCGGCGACCTGCCGCAGCTTCGACAGGATCGAGCGACGGGCGGCCTCGGTGGGGTGCGCGGTGAAGACCGGGCGGACCGCGAGGCGGCGGGCGGCCGCGGCGATCTCGTCGGCCGGGATCTCCCTCTCGGCGATCCGGCTGGCCGCCTGGTCCAGCCAGCCGCCGTCCTTGGCGCGGCGACGGCGCAGGTCGCGGGCCCGGTGCACCTGCTCGGTGATGTTGGCCAGGTGGAAGTAGGTGGAGAAGGCGCGGGCCAGCTTGGTGCCGGTGGTGATGTCCATGGCGGCGAGCCGGTCGGCTGCGGCAGGCGCGTCCTGCCGGACCAGCGCGCGGATCTCCTCGACCAGGTCCAGCAGCGGCCGGCCTTCCTGCCGGGCGAGGGTCTGGCCGAGCAGCGTGCCGATCCGCCGGATATCGGCACGTAGCGCTGCGTCCGAACCCTCTCGGTCGAGTTGGGCAGGCTGGTCGGTCATCGGGGCGCTCCTTAGCTCGGATGGCTCCAGGACGGCGCTGTCCCGACTTCGCCGATGTTATCGGCGTACCCCGGTCAGGGGGTGAATTGAGTCAAGAGTCTCATGCGCGGTCCGCGCGCCGCGCACTACCCGGCCAGCGCGCGGGCGTACGCGGGATACCACTGACCTGCGGGGGGAGCTCCGCCGCCACAGGCGCCGTCGGACTCACCCGGACGTTTCACCCAGAGATACGCGTCGGCGAGCGGATGGCCGGTGCGCAGGGTCGGCGGCACCCCGAGCCGCCGGCCGGGCGGGTTGCACCAGTGCCGGTCGCCGGCGCCGCGCTGGGCCGGCCCGTTGCCGTTGCGGCTGGTGTCGACGACGAAGTGCCGCCGCCCGCCGAGCAGGCGGGACAGCTGCGTCCCGTACCTCAGGTTGTCGGCCGTGGTCTCGAAGTTGGCGACGTTGAGCGCGAAGCCGCGCGCCCGGCCGACGCCGGAACGGCGGAGGGCGGGCGCCATCCGGGCCGCCGGGATCCAGGTCGGGTTGCCGGCGTCCAGGTAGACCGACACCCCGGGCAGCGCCGCCAGGACGGTCACCGCGGCGGAGAGCACGGCGTAACGCTGCGCGGTGGCCCGCGGGCTCAGGCAGCCGCCGCGCACGGCCTGCGCGACCGCGTCCGGTTCCAGGATCACCAGCGCGCGATGCCCGCGGATCGCGGCGGCCAGGGCAGCAACCCATGATCGGTACGCCGGGAGGTTCGCCGCCCCGCCCCGGGAGTGACTGCCGCAGTCCCGGTTCGGGATGTAGTAGAGCGTGAGCACCGGCAGCCGGCCGGCCGCGGTCGCCGCGGTGACCAGCTGCCGGGCCCGGTCGGCGTAACCCGGGGCGGCGTCGGTGAACCAGGTGGCGGCGGGCCGGTCGGCGATGCGCCGCAGGATCGCCGCTTCGGCGCGGCGCCCGGCACGTTCCAGAGCCCGCACATGGACGGCGGCGGCGCCGTTCGGGTCGACGTAGAGGCCGGGGTACGTGGCGCCGGCCGCCTCCGGGACCCGGACCGCGGGCGCCGGTTCCCGTTCGTGCAGGAGCACGCCGCTCGCCGCCACCGCGAGGACGGCGGCGAGCACCGCGAGGGTGCGACGGGCCATCGATCAGCGCACCCGCACCCAGCGAGCGGTGGACGGCACGCCCCGGTCGTCGACGAGGAAGAGCATGTACCAGCCGGACGGGACGAGCCCGACCCGTTCCGGCACGGTGATCTCGACGCCGTCGGCGGTGACGTCCAGTTCGAGTGCCACGGACCGCTGGTCGGTGTCGGTGACGTGGGTGACCGAGCTGGGCCGGATCAGCCGGGCCGAGGCGATCCGCGCGGCCTGCGGGGTGCGGAACGTCGCGGACGCGCCCCGCTCGATCTCCCCGGGCCCGCCGCTGATCACCGGGCGTTCGCCCCGGAACAGGTACGGCGGGCTGAACACCTCGATCCGCTGCTCGAAGGTGCCCGCGTTCTTGCCCGTGCTGTCGTAGAGCGGGTCGCTGCCCAGGGTGATCACCCGGCCGTCCGGCAGCAGGATCGCCTCGGAGTGGTAGTTGCGGCCGACGGTCGACTCGGCGGCGGTGGCGAAGTCGTTCGAGGACGGCCGGTAGATCTGCGAGTTGAACAGGTCGCTGCGCGGTTTCCCCTGGTAGGGCCCGCCCCGGTAACCGGACGAGCCGCCGGTGGTGAAGACCGTGTCGTCCGGCAGCACCACTGTGGAGAGATAGCGGGCCGGCTTCGGCAGATCCGGTCCGGGCCGGTACCGCGGCTGCTCCTCGTCCAGGTCGGCGATGTCGGTGCGGGCCGTGGAGACCGGTGACTCGCCGATCTCCCCGCCACCGAGGATCATCACCTTCTGGTCCTGGGCCGGTGGCAGCAGCACCGACGAGCTGGTCTCGGTCATCCGCGGCTCGCGCAGCCCGGGCACGGTCCGGAACCTGTTGCGCCGCACGTCCCAGATGCCCGGGGTGCGGCCCTCGGTGTCGGAGCCGTAACCGGCGTTGGAGCCGGAGTAGAACACCTGCCCGTCGGACATCATGTGCAGGCTGGGATAGGTGGGGAAGTAGCGCTTGAGCTCCGGGGCGGCCACCCAGCGCTGCTCGTCCGGCAGGTACCGCTCGTTGCGCCCGGGCAGGATCCGGCCGAACTGGTCGAGGCCGGAGACGGCGAGGACCTCGCCGTTGGTCAGCCCGATCAGGGTGGGGTACCAGCGGTGGTCGCGCATGTTGCCGGTGCGGACGTACCGCTCGGCAACCGGGTCGAACTCGTAGGAGGTCTTGTCGCCGCCGTACTCCTGCTTCTCGCGGGTGATCTTGTCGGCGACGCCGTAGAGGTTGCGGGCGTCGGCGCCGGTCAGCCCGTCGATGGTGTACTGCGCCGGCTCGCGGACCACCGGGCCGTCGCCCTTGCGCTCGGCGTCCACCCAGACCTCGGCCTCGCCGGCGTGCACCATCGTGTGCGCGCCGTGGGTGACCTTCTTGGCCGCCTTGACGGTCACCTTCGTCCTGGTCAAGTAGGCCAGGCCGGTCGCGGAGAACAGCCGGGTGCCCTTCTCGAAGACCCGCGGGCCGCCGTCCGGCGACTCGTTCTTGATCTTCATGACGCCGGCGGCGTGCTCCACGTCCTCCTCGAGCACCTCGTACGACTTGGTGCCGCCGGCCACCAGCAGGTTGCCGTTCGGCAGGAAGGTGTGCCCGGCGCAGAACACGTCGGTGGGGGTCTCCACCTCGGTGAACCGGTCGGTGCGCGGGTCGTAGAGGACGGTCCGGAACGACTTCTCCTCGAAGGCGTCCTTGTTGTTGCCGCTGCCCGCGATGATCAGCACCTTGCCGGTGTGCAGCAGCGCGGCGTGGATGGCGTTGACCCGGTAACCGCGCGGCACCGGCAGCCGGGCCCAGTGGCCGTACTTCTTCTTGTAGGACTCCCGATTGATCTGATAGGTGTGCAGCGCCTCGGCGCCGACCGCGACCATCGGGCGGTTGGCGACCGCCACTCCGGCCAGCACCACGAGCGTGGCCAGACCGCTCGCCAGACGGCGAGCGAGGGTGGGACGCGAGCGGGGCTTCATGCGGACGGCTCCTTTGCTGTTCGGGTCAGCTCTGCGGTATGGGTCAGCCACAGGGCGACCGGGGTGAGGCAGATGACCAGGTTCAGCGCCGGCCACGCGTACATGGCGGCGTCGACGTGGTCGATGAACGGCGCGACGGCGAGCATCGCGGCGTAGAGGGCGGCCCAGCGCAGGCTGGGCGCGAACGTGGCGAACCGGTCCGGGCTGGTCGAGTCGCCCTTCGGCGTGACCACGAACCCGGATCGGCGGCGCAGCACCGCGCCGAGGAACGACGAGACGTACACCGGTGTGCACAGAGTGGACGCGAGCATCCCGGAGAGCCCGGACGACCCGGAGCCCTCGTGCGGGCTGACGTTGTGCCGCCGGTTGAACAGGTAGAGCAGCACCTGGAACAGCGCAGCGTCCACATAGAGCATCAGCCACACCTGTGCCGGTACCAGCACACCCTTCGCGCCGAGCAGCAGGAAGCCGGCCGCGTTGGCCGCGCCGAGCAACCACGCCAGCGCGGTGAGCGGGTAGTACGACATCAGCAGCCCGTAGTGCAGCGCCCGGCCGATCCCGAGCCGCCAGGACAGCGTGGCGAAGCGGCTGACCACGACCTCGTCGGTGCCCCGCGACCAGCGGTGCTGCTGGGTGAAGTAGTCGGTCCAGGAGGACGGGCCCTCACCGACCGCGAGCACGTCCGGGGTGTAGACCGAGCGCCACCGCCGGCCGGTGCCGGGATTGCGGGTGGCGTGCAGCTTCAGGCTGGTGGCCATGTCCTCGGTGATCGAGTCCTGCAGGCCGCCGATCGACCTCAGCGCCGCGATCCGGACCGCGTTGTTGGTGCCGACCAGCATCGCGATGCCGCGCCGGTTGCCGGCCCGCTGCAGCAGCGAGTGGAACAGGTACTGCTGCGACTCGGCCCACCGGGTCACCCGGTTGTCGTAGTTGCCGTAGATCTGCGGGCCCACCACGAACCCCACGTCCGGGTCGCGGAAGTAGCCGAGCAGCCGCTCGCAGAAGTTGGGCGCCGGCACGTGGTCCGGGTCGACCGAGACGAACACGTCGTAGTCGTCGCCGTGCGCGTCGAGCCAGGAGTTGTAGTTGCCGTGCTTGGTCTTCGCCTTGAAGGTCCCGGACGGGGTGTTGTACTCGTCGCGGCCCTTGCGGGTGAAGTGGCGTACGCCCAGCCGGCGGCACATCAGCTTGACCACCGGGTCGTCGCCCTCGTCGAGCAGCCAGACGTCGTACTGCCCGGCGTACCGGATCTTGCGGGCGGCCCGCAGGGTCTTCTCCACCATCGCGATCGGCTCCTTGCCGGGCACGATCGTGGTGAGGAACGCGACCCGCATCCCGGTGTCCGGCACGACCGGCACCGGATCGCGGGCCCAGAGCGTGGCCAGGCACAGCGTCACCACGTTGACCAGCCGGAACAGTTCGATCGCCGCGGTCGCCCCGATCATCAGGATCGTGGCCGCGTAACGGACCGTGTGCAGCCGCTGGTCCGGCAGCTCGATCGAGGTGATCAGCCAGCCGAAGAAGGTGCTCTCGAAGGCGAAGGCGAACAGCGTGATGAGCAGTGTCCGAATCGGACGGCGCCGCGCCAGTCGCCGCATGCGTACCCGGTAGGGGCCGTCCGGTGGCTGCTCGGCCGGTCCGGCCAGCACGCTGTACGCGCTGTACTCGAACTGGGCGGGCAGCATCAGGGTGCTGCCGAGCTGGTCGCGCGGCATCGGGGCACGCCCGGTGGGCGGGCGCTGCGCGGGAACCGGTCGATCGTGGGCAGGGGGAGTCGCCCCGGAGTCCGGGGTGTGCAGGACGCTCATGGATCAGGCCGTCACCGGCACGGCGGGACGCAGCAACGGTCGTCGTTCGGTGGCCGGCCCGGCGTTGGTGGGCCGGGTGCGAACCACTGCCGCCGGGCCGGCGTTCGCGGCCAGCAGCAGGTGACGGGGCGTGCCGTCCGGGCGGATCTTGCGGACGAAGCTCCGGCGGGCGGCGGCGAAACCGGAGCGGTCGGTGAAGATGTCCCGGCTCATCTCGGCGAGCTCGCGGGTCTCGTACACCTCCAGCGGAATCCGCTCGGCGGCGAGCCGCCGAGCCTTGGCCGCCCGCCGCTTGCGCGCGGTGCGCACGTCACTGTGGTGATCGGCCAGGGCGGCGAGCCACTGTGCGTACGCCTCCGGGTGCCGTGGCCCGACCTCGTCCACCAGACCGATCCGGGCCGCCTGGGAGGCGCTGACTGGCAGTTTGTCGTCGATCAGCCGCTGTGCGCGGTCGGCGCCCACCCGCCGGGGCAGGGTGAAGGTGTGCAGCTCCGAGCCGAACAGGCCGATGTCGTAGTACGGGTTGAGGACGATGCCGTCGCGGGCGGCCACCACGTCGGCGCCGAGCCCGAGCATCACCCCGCCGGCTCCGGCGCTGCCCGCGTACGCCGCGATGACGAGCTGCCGCGTACAGGTGATGATCTCCCGGCAGACCTGGTTGATCGCCCGGATGCCGGCCCACGCCGCCCCGGCCGGATCGGCCGACGCCTCGATCGCGTTGAGGTGGATGCCGTTGCTGAACGTCTCGGTCCCGCCGCGCAGCACCAGCACCCGGGTGTCCTGGCCGACCGCGTGGCGCAGCCCGGCGAGCAGCCGGCGCGAGTGGCCGGGCGCCATCGCGCCGTTGTAGAAGTCGAAGTGCAGCCAGCCCACCGCGCCGGTGCGCCGGTAGCGGATCTGCCGGTACGCCGACGGCGCCTCCGGGTCGATCTCCGGACCCACCGGCGAGTGCGGCACCCCGCGCAGGCGCGCCCCGAGCACCGTGGTGGCCGGTAGCTTGATCCCGTCGTCGGTGGCCGGGCGCAGATGGCCGAGCCAGAGGCTGCCGTCGCCGGTCGCCACCAGCACCGCACCCTGCCGGCGGCTGAGAATCGTGCCCGGCCGGCCCCCGCGGGCCAGACCCGGGTGCGCGTCGTAGGCGTGCACCGCCAGCCCGGCCACCTCGGTGCGCACCCCGGGCGACCCGTCGGCGGCCCGGATCCGCCGCAGGATGGCGTCGGCCGGTTCGGACCAGTCGAAGGCCCGGTCGGACTGCCGCATCAGCGGCCGCGCGCGGGCGCCGGGCGCCTCGGTCGGGGCGTCCTCGGCCGGCACCGGCACGAACATCGGATCGGCGGCCTTGGCCACCACCTCGAAGACGCACTCCAGTGCGGCGTCCGAGACCGGCCCGGTGTAGAGCGCCGACTTGCGCGGCGGGGCCGCGGGCAGCGGAAACGTGCGGGTGGCCCAGATCGGGCCGCCGTCGAACTCCTCGACCGCCTGCAGGGCGGTCACGCCCCAGGCCGGCAGTGCGTCGCTGATCGCCCAGTCCAGTGCGGACGGTCCGCGGTCACCGACCGGCCCGGGATGCAGGATGATCGTCCGCCAGTTCTGCCAGACCTGCGCCGGCACGCGCTCCTTCAGGAACGGGCAGAGGATCAGGTCGGGCTGTGCCGCGTGCACGCCGTCGACGATCTCCTGCCCGCTGGTCGCCAACTGCACCCCGACGTCGTGCCCCGCCTCCCGCAGGGCGCACCAGACCCGCTGGCTCAAGCCGTTGAACGTCGATACGAGCAGCAGGATCCGCACGTTGCCTCCCCGGATGCGGTTATCCCCGAAGGGTTGAGCTCTGCCCACAACGTTCGGGCACTCTTCACGACCCGTCTGGGCTCATGTCGGACATGCTGTGCGATAAGACGCGCCGGGCCGGAAGTGTCGGTGTGTCGGACTAAGCTGTTCGTTGCACCCCCGCCCCATCGGGCGTCCGGGGTTGTTCGTCGTGCCTTCTCGGGGGTCTCTCACCATGCAGCTTTCCGGTCTGATCCCAGCCGCCCTGCGCGACCGCGGCCTCGCCCGTGCCCGTGACCTGGCCCGCAAGAGCTATGTCGACTCCGACTCGCTCGACCTCACCGCGCCGGTGTCGCTGCGGCCGTTCGTGGTCGCCACGGTGGCCGGGTCCGGCGAGATCGGCGGCGCGCAGCGGCCGGTGCTCGCGGTGACCGCCACCTCCCGCGAGGCCGACGACCTGGCCGACGCGCTCGGCTGCCTGATCGAGCCGGACCGGGTCGCCGTCTACCCGTCCTGGGAGACGCTGCCGCACGAGCGGCTGTCGCCCCGTTCCGACACGGTCGGCAAGCGGCTCGCCGTGCTGCGCCGCCTCGTGCACCCCGAGGGGCAGCCCCTGCAGGTGGTCGTCGCCCCGGTCCGGTCACTGCTGCAGCCACAGCTCAAGGGCCTCGGCGACCTGGAGCCGGTGGAGCTGGTCGCCGGCCGCGAGGCGGAGCTGGAAGAGGTCGCCCGCCGGCTCTCCGACATGGCATATGCGCGGGTCGACCTGGTCACCAAGCGCGGCGAGTTCGCCGTCCGCGGCGGCATCCTGGACGTCTTCCCGCCCACCGACGAGCACCCGTCCCGGGTCGAGTTCTGGGGCGACGAGGTGGAGGAGATCCGCACCTTCGCCGTCGCCGACCAGCGCACCATCGACCAGGTGGAGCGGCTCTGGGCGCCGCCCTGCCGCGAGCTGCTGCTCACCCCGGCGGTCCGGTCCCGGGCCGCCGCGCTGTCCGCCCAGCACCCCGAGCTGGCCGAGATCCTCGACAAGCTTTCCGAGGGCATCCCGGTCGAGGGCATGGAGTCGCTGGCACCCGCGTTGCTCGACGGCACCGACAGCATGGAGCTGCTGATCGACTGCATGCCCGAGGGCACCCATGTGCTGCTCTGCGACCCCGAGCGGATTCGCACCCGGGCGCACGACCTCACCCGTACCTCGGATGAATTCCTGGAGGCGTCGTGGGCCGCCGCCGCCGTCGGCGGCCAGGCCCCGATCGACGTCGGCGCGGTCGCGTTCCGGGCGCTCGCCGATGTCCGGGCCCACGCCGCCACCCTGAAACAGCCCTGGTGGACGCTGTCGCCGTTCGGTCTGGCCGTCGAGGAGCCGGCGCCGCTGCCCTGGGAGGACGCCACCTCCGTCGAGGTCTCGCCGGACCTCGGCGACGCGGTGGCGCTCGCCGCGCAGCCGGTCCCGCTCTACCACGGGGACACCGCGAAACTGGCGGGCGACCTGTCCGAGTGGGCGGCCAAGGGCTGGGCCATCGCCCTGGTCTTCGAGGGCAAGGGCACCGCGCAGCGGGCCACCGAGCTGCTCCGCGACGCCGGCCTCGGTGTCACCCCGGTCGACTCGATCTCCCAGCCGATCCAGGACAACCAGCTGCTGGTCACCTGCGGCGGGCTCAACCACGGCTTCGTCGACGAGGCGTCCCGGCTCGCGGTGATCACCGGCAACGACATCTCCGGCGGCCGCGGCGCGTCCACGAAGGACATGCGCAAGATGCCGGCCCGGCGGCGCAACACGATCGACCCGCTCGAACTCAAGACCGGTGACTTCGTGGTGCACGAGCAGCACGGCATCGGGCGTTACATCGAACTGGTGCAGCGCACGGTCAACGGCGCCGACCGCGAATACCTCGTGATCGAGTACGCACCGTCCAAGCGCGGCCAGCCCGGCGACCGGCTCTACGTGCCCACCGACCAGCTCGACCAGCTCTCCCGCTATGTCGGTGGTGAGCAGCCGTCGCTGCACAAGATGGGCGGCTCCGACTGGCAGAAGAGCAAGGCGCGGGCCCGCAAGGCGGTCAAGGAGATCGCCGCCCAGCTCATCCAGCTCTACGCGGCCCGGCAGGCATCCCAGGGCCACGCCTTCGGCCCGGACACCCCGTGGCAGCGGGAGCTGGAGGACGCGTTCCCCTACACTGAGACCCCCGACCAGCTCGCCGCCATCTACGAGGTCAAGGACGACATGCAGAAACCGGTCCCGATGGACCGGCTGATCTGCGGCGACGTCGGTTACGGCAAGACCGAGATCGCGGTGCGGGCGGCGTTCAAGGCGGTGCAGGACGGCAAGCAGGTCGCCGTGCTGGTGCCCACCACGCTGCTCGCCCAGCAGCACTTCAACACCTTCACCGAGCGGATGAGCCAGTTCCCGGTGCAGATCAAGCAGCTGTCCCGGTTCCAGACGCCGAAAGAGGCCGCGCTCACCCTGGAGCAGGCCGCCGACGGCACGGCCGACATCGTGATCGGTACGCATCGGCTGCTCGCCAAGTCGACCCGGTTCAAGAACCTCGGCCTGATCATCGTGGACGAGGAGCAGCGCTTCGGCGTCGAGCACAAGGAGCAGCTCAAGGCCCTGCGGGCGTCGGTCGACGTGCTCACCATGTCGGCCACCCCGATCCCGCGGACCCTGGAGATGGCGATCACCGGCATCCGCGAGATGTCGACCATCGCCACCCCGCCGGAGGAGCGGCACCCGGTCCTCACCTACGTCGGCGCCTACGACGAGAAGCAGGTGGCCGCGGCCATCCACCGCGAGCTACTGCGCGACGGGCAGGTCTTCTACCTGCACAACCGGGTCGAGTCGATCGACCGGGCGGCCCGCAAGCTGCGCGAGCTGGTCCCCGAGGCGCGGGTCGCGGTGGCGCACGGCCAGATGAGCGAGGAACAGCTCGAGAAGGTCATGGTCGGCTTCTGGGAGAAGGAGTTCGACGTCCTGGTCTGCACCACGATCGTCGAGTCCGGCATCGACATCCCGAACGCCAACACCCTGATCCTGGAACGCGCCGACCTGCTCGGCCTGGCCCAGCTGCACCAGATCCGCGGCCGGGTCGGCCGGGGCCGCGAGCGGGCGTACGCGTACTTCCTCTACCCCCGCGACAAGCCGCTCACCGAGCACGCGCACGAGCGCCTCGCCACCATCGCCCAGCACACCGAGCTCGGCGCGGGGATGTATGTGGCGATGAAGGACCTGGAGATCCGCGGCGCCGGCAACCTGCTCGGCGGCGAGCAGTCCGGCCACATCGAGGGCGTCGGCTTCGATCTTTACGTGCGGATGGTCGGCGAGGCCGTGCAGGCCTTCAAGGGCGAACGCCCCGAGGAGGAGCCCGAGGTCAAGATTGATCTTCCGGTGGACGCCCATCTGCCCACCGAGTACATCTCGGTCGAACGGCTCCGCCTGGAGATGTACCGCAAGCTCGCCGAGGCCCGCGACAACACCCGCCTGGAAGAGGTGATCGCCGAGATGACCGACCGCTACGGCGAGCCGCCCGCCCAGGTGGTCAACCTCATCGCGGTCGCCCGGTTCCGTCAGCTGGCCCGGGCCTACGGGCTGACCGACGTCTCCATGCAGGGCAAACACATCCGCTTCTCACCGCTGGACCTGCCCGACTCGAAGCAGATGCGGCTCAAGCGCTACCACCCCGACTCGGTCTACAAGGCCGCGAACGACCAGGTGAGCGTGCCGCGGCCGAGCACCCGCCGGCTCGGCGGCGAGCCGCTGCGCGACCAGGAGCTGCTGCAGTGGTGCGCCCAGCTGCTCAAGGACGTCCTGGGCGACGTCCCGGCCCCGGTCAAGGCATGACGGCGGGGGTGGGCGACGTAGGTCACATTGCGACGTGAGAGAGTCTGACCATGCGTGCTCGCCGACTCGCCTCCGCCGTTGTCGTCGCGTCTCTGACCGTGGGTGGGCTCTCCGCCTGCCGCTCCCAGCCAACCGTCGCCGCCTACTACGGCGACTCCGGGCAGGTGTCGGAGCAACAGGTGCAGGAGATCTGGGACGAGGCGCATGACGCGCTCTCCGCCCAGCCCCGGGCCGAGGGCAACGCGCCGGTGCAGATGCCGTTCAGCCGTGCCGACGTCGTGCACGCGCTGGTCCTGCGACAGATCCTCCAGCAGATGGCCCAGCAGCACCGGGTCACCCTGCCGGCCGGCCTGCCGTTCGAGGAGGCCGCCGCCGAGCAGAACCTGCCCGCCGACTCGGAGTACGTGCGGCTGCGCGTCGAGAACGGCGTCCTGCGCAACCTGCTGACCGAGCAGATGAGCACCCAGAACGCCCAGCCCTCCGAGACCGACCTGCGGACCGTCTACGACGTGCTGGCCGCCAACGGCGGCGTTCCGCCCGGCACCGACTTCGCCGCCTGGAACGCCCAGGTCACGCCGCAGAACAAGCAGCTGGTCGCCGGTGCCGCCACCATGCGCGACGAGATGCAGGAGGTTGCCGAAGACCTGCGGGTCGACGTCAACCCGCGCTACCAGCCGTTCGAGCTGAACCTGCTCAGCGCCGGGGGCGGGCAGCAGACCCTCGACCTGATCGACGCGCGGTTCGGTGCGGACCAGCAGGTCCCGGTGGCCGACGTCAATTGAGCACCAGGATCGTCCTCCTCGTCACCTCGCCGAGGCTGCCGGCCGGACTGCTGACCGCGGAGGCGTGGGATGCCGTCCGGGCGTACCCCGTCTTTGCCGGCGCCGACAGCGCCCAGGCCGAGGCGCTGCGGGTGACCGGCGTGCCGGTCACCGTCCTGGAGGGCGACGCGCAGACCCTGCTCGACGCCGTCGCCGGGCAGCCCGCCGCGGTCTGGCTGGCCGGGCCGGGCGGCGACCAGTCGTTCGCCCGTCAGCTCGGCCTGCGGCTGGCCCGCGAGCCGGGCCTGGCGGAACTGGAGCTGATGTACGGCTCGTGGGACCCGCCCGGTGCCCGGCTGCTCGACGCGGTGTCCGTGATGGACCGGCTGGCGTCACCCGGCGGCGACCCGTGGAAACGGGCGCAGACGCACCGGACGCTCGCTCCCTACCTGCTGGAGGAGAGCTACGAGGCGTACGACGCGATCGAGTCGGACGACCTGGACGCCCTGCGCGAGGAACTCGGCGACGTGCTGCTCCAGGTGGTGCTGCACGCCCGGCTCGCCGAGGAGCAGCCGGACGGGCGCGGCTGGAGCATCGACGACGTGGCCGGCGGGCTGGTCGACAAGATGGTGCGGCGCAACCCGCACGTGTTCGCCGGGGAACAGATCGAGGACATCGCCGAGATCACTGCCAACTGGGAGCGGATCAAGCAGGCCGAGAAGGAGCGCGACTCGGTGCTCGACGGGATCGCGCTGAGCCAGCCGGCGCTGGCCCTGGCGGCGAAGATCCTGCACCGGGTCGACCGGGGCGGCCTGGACGTGCCCCTGCCGGACGGTGACGACCTGGGCGCGGTGCTGCTGACAGTGGTGGCCGAGGCGCGGGCCGCCGGTCTCGACCCGGAAGCCGAGCTGCGCCGGGCGGCACTCGCGTACGCGGACGCGGTGCGTGCGGCGGAAAATGTCGGTCCCTCCGAGTAGGTTTTTCGGCATGCCGGAGTTCGTACCGCTCGCCGAGCGCATCGTCGACGCCCTCCTGGAAAGCGATCCCGCGACCGCTTCCTACGCGGGCGATCACCGCTTCGACGACCGCCTGCCCGACCTCTCCGCGTCGGCGGTCGCCGCCCGGGTCGCCATGCTGCGTGACGCCGGCGACGCGCTCAGCGGCGTCGACGCCGACGGTCTGGCCGCCGAGGAGCAGGTCGACCACGCCATCCTGGCCGCCCAGGTGGAGCGGGCGCTGTTCGAGCTGACCGACGTGCGCGAGCACGAGTGGAACCCGTTGGAGCACAACCCGGGCCCGCTGCTGCACGGCCTGATCGCGCGCCCGTTCGCCCCTGCCGAGGAGCGGCTGGAGAGCCTCGCCGGCCGGCTCGCCGCGATCCCCGACGCGCTGGCCACCGCCCGAGCCGTGCTGCGTGACGTGCCGCGCATCCATGCCGAGACGGCCGTCGGTCAGTTCGCCGGCACGGCCGCGCTGATCCGCGACGAGGTGCCCGCGCTGCTCGCCCAGGCGCCGGCGATGCGCGAGACGGTGGAGCCCGCCTCGACCGCCGCCCTGGCCGCGCTCGGCGAGTTCGACGGCTGGCTGCGGGGCCTGCTCGAGGGCGGCGATCCGGGCCGTGACCCGCGGCTCGGCCGGCGTCTCTGGGAGGCACGCCTCTGGCACACGCTGGACACCGAGCTCTCCGCCGCCGAGGTGCTCTCCCGGGCCCGCGCCAACGTCGACCGCGTCGGCGAGGAGCTGCGGGCCGCCGCGGCCGAGCTGACCGGCGGCCCGGCCACCGACGAGACCGTGCGGCGCGCCCTCGACGCGATCGCCCGGCAGCACCCCGACAACACCACCATCCTCGGCCTGGCCAAGCAGACGATGGACGAGGCGACCGCCTTCGTCCAGCGGCACGACATCGTCTCCCTGCTCGACGACCCCTGCGTCATCGAGGAGATGCCCGAGTTCGCCCGCGGCGTCGCGGTGGCCTACTGCGATCCTCCCGGCCCGCTGGAGACCGCCGACGTGCCGACGTTCTACTGCATCGCCCCGGCCCCCGCCGACTGGTCCACGGAGCGGATCGCCAGCTTCTACCGGGAATACAACAACGAGATGCTGCGCAACCTGACCGTGCACGAGGCCATGCCCGGCCACTTCCTGCAGATCGCGCACTCCCGCCGCTTCCGGGCCGCCACCCGCGTGCGCGCCCTCGGCTGGTCCGGCCCGTTCGTCGAGGGCTGGGCGGTCTACGCGGAGGAGTTGATGTCCGGCCTCGGCTTCGGAGGCCTTCCGGTCCGCCTGCAGCAACTCAAGATGCAGCTGCGGATGAGCCTCAACGCCATCATCGACCAGCTCACCCACTGCGAAGACCTGCCCGAGTCCGAGGCGATGGCGCTGATGACCGGCCGCGGCTTCCAGGAGGAGGGCGAGGCCGCCGGCAAGTGGCGCCGGGCGCTGCTCACCTCCACCCAGCTCTCCACCTATTTCGTCGGCTACACCGAGGTCGCCGCCATCGCCGCAGCCCGCCCTTTCGGCGCCACCCCCAAGGCCTGGCACGACGCGATGCTGGCGCACGGCTCGCCCCCACCCCGCCACTTGCGCACCCTCCTCGGCGTCTGACGCCTTCTCTGCCAGGCCCGGACTCCCTGCTTACGGCCCGCCCTCGCGGCGGGCCGTGCTGGCGCGTCCTCGCCCTGCCGCTGGCGCACGCTTCCCGGTGTCTGAAGCCCTCCTACCAAGCCAGACACCGCCGCAACCCGCCCCCGCGCGGTGCCGGCTCGCGGCGTAACGGCCCTGGCGGCATTCCTGGGCACAGCGGTCGGACTGCGACGCCGGTGGTCGCCGTGTCAGTGGTGGCGGCGGTCGACGAGGCGGGCGCCAGGCGGGATGGCGAAGTCCGACTCCGATGCTTCCTCGGCGTAGTCGATCAGCTCCATCTCCACCGCGGTGCCGTCGACTCGGCCGGTGAAGCGGGCCAGCACGCCCTTGATCGTCACGCAGACGGTGTAGTCGCCGGACCCGCTCACCGTCACGCAGGTGGCGTGCCGGCCGGCGAGGGTGGTGTCGTGCTGCTCGAACTCCAGGCCGGGATCGATCGCGGCGGTCTCCAGCATCGCCAGGACTGCTTCCGGCGCGACCATGCCGGTAGCCGCCGGCAGATCGGCGACGGCCCGCGAGCCGGTGGTGGCACGCGAGTTGGCGGTGGTGCGCTCGCCGGTTGCGGTGGCGCGCGGGTTGGCAGGGGCGCGCGCGTCAGTGGTGGTGCAGACCGTGTAGGTGCACTGGGTGACCGTTGACGGAGTGCGGATCACCCGCCCGCCCGGATGCAGGTAGGCGGTGCGGTCCGGCCGGGACGTCCGCACGATCTGGGCGGTCGACCCGCCGGCCAGGCGGTAGGTCGCGGTGTAGGTCAGCCCAGCGGCCGCGGCCACTTCGCCGGCCATCTCGGCGGCCAGGTCCTGCCGGGTGACTCCGGCAGCGCTCGCCTGGTCGAGCCCGGTGCACGATGTGGTGATCAACAAGAGTGCGGCAAGGGTGGTGCCGGCGGGTACGCGACGCGGGGTAGCGGGCACGAGGACCACCCTGGCGCACCCGCCGACCCCACGCAATCGAGTATCCGGCACCACCCGCCGGTTAATCATGAGCGTATGGCAGGACAATTCCGGGAAGTGGAATTAATCGACGGACGTAATTCGACTTTCGATATTGAGCCGGTAGTGAGATCGCAGTGAGCCGACCGCGAGGCTGTGCAGCGCAAGCAGGAAAGCCGGCAAGCGACGAACGAAGACCCCTCAGACCGCCACCAACGCCGCCTCTCGCGCCCGGGCAACCTGCTGCCGCAGCACATACCGACGGATGATCTTCGCCTGACGCTCGTCCTGCTCGAAGATCGCGACCATCTCCACCGTCACCGGCCCGCGGACCGGCACCTGCTGGCGGATCGCGCTGACCCGCAGCGCGGTCGCCGGGAACTCCACGATCTCCGCGCCGAGCTGCACGCGCAGGCGCATCTCCTGGCCCGGCCGCAGCTCGACGTCGCTGAACGTGGCGCGCACCGAGCGTTCGCTGATGTCGTGCACCCGGCCGACCAGCTCGGGGGCGTCGGCGCGGACCAGCAGGACGCTCTCGCCTCCGCCGCCGCGCACGAACATCCGCCGCTGCTCGACGACCGGTTCGTTGACGACTTGGAAGTCTGCCCGGTTCTCGTCCAGGGCGGTCACTGTCGCGCGGACGGCATAGCTCCCTCGGGGCCCGGCCGGCCAGCGCAGGGTCACCGGGGACCCGAGCGGTGGCACATCGTCCAGGGCGAGCGACAGGGTCATGACACCGTCGGTGACGCGGACCACGCGGACTTCCGGGAGACGTTCGTCCCCGGTGTCCATCTCGACGCGGGACCCGTCGGCGGGAAACAGGCTACTGGTCATAGTGCCCACTGGTTCGGCAGGCCGGGCGGTGGTTTGAGGGATAGCGGGTGCGGAGTTCACCGGCCCCGCGAACGCGTCATTGCCTGACTCGATACGCTCAGGGTCGTGGTCGGCCCGCAGGGTCGCGGACCGAAACTGTTTTCGTACAACTGTTAGGGAGCGACACGACTAATGGCGACCATTGAAGCGATCGTTGCTCGCGAGATCCTCGATTCCCGGGGTAACCCCACCGTCGAGGTCGAGGTCGGCCTGGACGACGGCTCGGTCGGCCGTGCGGCGGTGCCGTCCGGCGCCTCCACCGGCGCTTTCGAGGCGATCGAGCTCCGCGACGGCGACAAGGACCGCTACCTCGGCAAGGGTGTCGAGAAGGCGGTCGCCAACATCGAGGACAAGATCGCCGAGGAGATCGAGGGCTACGAGGCCACCGAGCAGCGGCTGATCGACCAGAAGATGCTGGACCTGGACGGCACGCCGGACAAGTCCGAGCTCGGCGCCAACGCCATCCTGGGTGTGTCGCTGGCCGTGGCCAAGGCCGCCGCGCTCTCCGCCGAGCTGCCGCTGTTCCGCTACATCGGCGGCCCGAACGCCTCGGTGCTCCCGGTGCCGATGATGAACATCCTCAACGGTGGCGCGCACGCCGACTCCAACGTCGACGTGCAGGAATTCATGATCGCCCCGATCGGCGCGCCGACCTTCCGTGAGGCGCTGCGCAGCGGTGCCGAGGTCTACCACGCGCTCAAGTCGGTGCTGAAGAAGAAGGGCCTCTCCACCGGTCTCGGTGACGAGGGTGGCTTCGCCCCGAACCTGCCGGCCAACGCCGCGGCGCTCGACCTGATCGCCGAGGCCGTGCAGGCCGCCGGTTACACCCTGGGCAGCGACATCGTCCTGGCCATGGACGTCGCCGCGACCGAGTTCTACAAGGACGGGGCGTACGTTTTCGAGGGCGCGCCGAAGTCGACCGACGAGATGATCGCCTACTACGCGAAGCTCGCCGACGAGTACCCGATCGTCTCCATCGAGGACCCGCTGGCCGAGGACGACTGGGCCGGCTGGAGCGCGATGACCGGTCAGCTCGGCAGCAAGCTGCAGATCGTCGGCGACGACCTGTTCGTCACCAACCCGCAGCGCATCGCCCGCGGCATCGCCGAGGCGGCCGGCAACGCGGTCCTGGTCAAGGTGAACCAGATCGGTTCGCTGACCGAGACGCTGGACGCCGTGGACCTGGCCCACCGGGCCGGTTTCAAGACCATGATGTCGCACCGTTCCGGCGAGACCGAGGACGTCACCATCGCCGACCTGGCGGTGGCGGTCGGCTCCGGCCAGATCAAGACCGGTGCCCCGGCGCGTTCCGACCGGGTCGCGAAGTACAACCAGCTCCTGCGCATCGAGGAGCAGCTGGAGACCGCCGCCCGGTACGCCGGTGCGGGCGCGTTCCCGCGTTACCGCGTCAGCTGACGCGTTACCGACGGATCATGAAGTTGTGGCACCCTCGTCAGCGAGGGTGCCACGACACGTGACGGCCGGCGGGGGAGGGCAGAGATGACGCAACGCCGCATGCCGAGCGGGCAGGGCCCGGCCCGCCGTTCCCAGGCCAAGAGACAGCCGGCGCCGCCACGGACCCGTAACACCGGTCCGATCCGGGTGCCGTCGTCCCGGCGTACGACGGGGTCATCTGACGGCGGCGCAGCCGCCAAGCGCACCGACGCGCCCCGCCCGCGCGCCCTGACCGGCCGGGCCACCGTCCTGATCGCGGTCTTCGTCGCACTGGCGCTGGCCTACACCTACCCGCTGCGGGTGTATCTGGAGCAGGAGTCCCAGATCGCCGACATGGAGCGGGCCAAGGCCGAGCAGCAGGCGAAGATCGCCGCCACCACCCGGGAGCTGGCGAAGTGGAACGATCCGGAGTATCTGCGGATCCAGGCCCGGGAGAACTTCTTCTACGTGCGCCCCGGCGAGACGCCGCTGCTGGTCTACTACGATGCCGCAGGCGCCGCTCGCGACGCCGAGGAGAAAGCGCCGGCGGCCGCCCCGGACCGCTGGTACGACACGCTGTGGAGCAGCGTCCAAGCCGCGAATGCGGAGCCCGCTGACTGATGGCTGAACCACCCACCACTGAACCCACCCCAGACGACCTTGACATCGTTGCGGCCCAGCTGGGCCGCACACCGCGAGGCACCCGGGCGATCGCGCACCGGTGCCCGTGCGGCAACCCCGACGTGGTGGAGACCGCGCCGCGTCTCGACGACGGCACCCCGTTCCCCACGTTGTTCTATCTGACCTGTCCACACGCCACCGCGGCGTGCAGCCGGCTGGAGTCGGCCGGTGTGATGCGCGACATGCAGGAGCGTCTCAGCACCGATCCGGAGCTGGCGCAGCGTTACCGGGCCGCGCACGAGGACTATCTGGAGCGGCGCACCGCGATCGAGGACGTCCCGGAGATCGCCAAGGTGAGCGCGGGCGGGATGCCGGACCGGGTGAAGTGCCTGCACGTCCACCTCGGTCACGCGCTGGCGGCGGGGCCGGGCGTGAACCCGTTCGGTGACGAGGTGCGCGACGCGATCGGGCCGTACTGGTCCGGCGGATCCTGCGTCAACCGATGATCGTCCGTCGCGCGCGCACCGGGGACGTCAAGGCGATCCGGGACCTGGTCGACACGTACACCACGGATCGGCGGCTGCTCAGCAAGGCGACCGTCACCCTGTACGAGTCGGTGCAGGAGTTCTGGGTGGCCGCCGACGAGGACGACCGGGTGGTCGGCTGCGGCGCCCTGCACGTGATGTGGGAGGACCTGGCCGAGATCCGCACGGTCGCTGTCGACCCGTCCCGCCGCGGCCAGAAGATCGGCCACCGGATCGTCGCCGCCCTCCTCGACCAGGCGCGTGAGCTGGGTGTGGCCCGCGTCTTCTGCCTGACGTTCGAGACCCGTTTCTTCGGCTCGTTCGGGTTCACCGAGATCGACGGGGCGCCGGTGCCGCACTCGGTCTACGAGCAGCTGCTCCGTTCGTACGACGAGGGTGTCGCCGAGTTCCTGGACCTGGAGCGGGTCAAACCCAACACACTGGGGAACACGAGAATGCTGTTGCACCTATGAGAGTCGCTGCCATCGACTGTGGGACCAACGCGATCCGCCTGCTGATCGCCGACGTGACCGGGGACAAGCTCGTCGACGTCGCCCGCCGGATGGAGATCGTCCGGCTGGGGGAGGGCGTGGACCGGACCGGGCTGCTGGCGCCGGCCGCGATCGAGCGCACCCGGCAGGCGCTGCTCGGCTACGCCGCGGAGATCGCCGAGCTGGGCGTCACGAGGGTCCGGATGTGCGCCACCTCGGCTTCGCGGGACGCGTCGAACGCGCAGGACTTCCGCGACATGGTGCGCGGGGTGCTCGGCGTCGACCCGGAAGTGATCACCGGGGAGGAGGAGGCTCAGCTCTCCTTCCTCGGCGCGGTGCAGGGCCTGGACGCGCCGGGGCCGTTCCTGGTCTACGACCTCGGCGGCGGCTCCACCGAGTTCGTCACCGGGGTGCGCGAGGTGGAGAAAGCCATCTCGATGGACATCGGCTGCGTCCGGATGACCGAGCGGCACCTGCACAGCGACCCGCCCACCGCGGCCGAGATCGCCGCGGCGGAGGCGGACATCACGGCGGCCGTCGACACGGCCCTGGCGGCCGTGTCCGGCCATCAGGCGAGGACGCTGGTCGGCCTGGCCGGGACGGTCACGACCGTCACCGCTCTCGCTCACGACCTTCCGGCGTACGACTCCGAGCGCATCCACCACAGCCGGGTGGAGGCGCCGGACGTGTCCCGGGTGACGCACGAGCTGCTCGGGATGACGGTCGCCGAGCGGCGGGCGCTGCCGGTGATGCATCCCGGCCGGGCGGACGTGATCGGCGCCGGCGCCCTGATCATGCGGATCATCCAGGAGCGGTCCGGGCAGCCGTTCGTGATCGCCTCCGAGCACGACATCCTCGACGGCATCGCCTTCGGCCTGGCCTCCTGAATTCTGTACGACCCGGATATCCGGTACTGCTCTGTTGACGGTACTTCGGATTGCGCAGTAGTGTGCCTCGCGTGGATCCGACACAGCTACTCAAGGGCGTGCTCGATCTGGCCGTCCTCGCCGTCCTGCGGGACGAGGACGGCTATGGCTATGACATCCTGCGCCGCCTGCGCGCCGCCGGCCTGGAGGACGTCGGCGACGCCTCCGTCTACGGCACACTGCGCCGCCTCTTCAACGGCGGCCTGCTGAACAGCTACGTGGTCCCCAGCGACGAGGGGCCGCACCGGAAGTACTACGCACTCAACGAGGCCGGCCGCGCCGAACTGCAGCGCTCCGGCAAGGTGTGGCACGGCTTTGCTTCGATCATGGACGATCTGCTTCGCGAGCGGGGGACGGCGTGAACCTGACGGCACAGGACGAGATCTCCGTCTACGTGGAGGGGGTGCGGCTGGCTCTGGCCCACCTGCCCGCGGCCACGCGTGACGAGCTGCTCGAGGATCTTCCCGAGCACCTCGCCGAGGTGCTCGCCGAGGGCGGTGGCTCGCTCACCGACCGCCTCGGCACCCCGCAGGCCTACGCCGCGGAACTGAGCGCGAGCGCCGGGATTCCCGGCGCCGTGCCGCGGCCGCCGGCGGGCGCCGCCCGCCTCGACGAGAGAACGGAAGAGCGAGGTGGAGGGTAAGA
>NZ_JBEZZB010000098.1:0-39692 GCF_040638955.1 Actinoplanes sp. NPDC024001 | reverse complement strand
CCTTCGTGATCTTCAGACAATCCGAAGGATCTGCGGTGGCCGCCTCTTTCATCCCGGAAAATCCGGGTCATACACCACTTCGGTGGACGTGACCCAACTCGCAAGCGCAGCCGAGCAGACCGGCTGACAACCAGCGTCGCCTGGGGCCGGCCGAGGCAAGCGCAGCCGAGCAGACCGGCTGACAGCCAGCGCGGTCTCAGGCCCGCCGAAGCAACTCGCAAGCGCAGCCGAGCAGACCGGCTGACAACCAGCGTCGCCTGGGGCCGGCCGAGGCAACTCTCAGGCGCAGCCGAGCAGACCGGCTGACAGCCAGCGCGGTCTCAGGCCCGCCGAGGCAACTCTCAGGCGCAGCCGAGCAGACCGGCTGACAGCCAGCACTGTCTCAGGCCCGCCGAGGCGGCTCTCAGGCGCAGTCGGGCTGGTGGGCTGGCGGGCAGTGTCGGTTCGGATCGGCCGGAGCAGCCTCAGGCGCAGCCGGAGGAACCGGCTGGCCGCCAGGGCTGTCTACATGCGTTCGAACAGCGCTGAGAGTCAGCAGACCAAGATCGGCGTGAATCGGCGTGCGCTTCGTACCGGTAGGGGTTATTCGGGTGGGGTCCAGTCGGAGACTGGGTTCAGGGAGCGACCCAGCATGCGCGGCCGCATGTGGTTGAGGGCGGCGTCGCGGGCTCGCAGCGCCAGGCGGCCTCGGGCCTGGACCACCGCGGACATCCGCCGGTTCTGCCGGACCACGCTGGTGGTGCGGGGGCGGCGCAGGCGGCTGTAGGCCTGGACCGCGGCGCGCAGGTCGGGGCCCGGCTCGGCGGTTGCCATCAGCGAGCGCAGCGTGGCCGCGTCCTCGAAGGCGAGGCAGGCGCCCTGGCCGAGATGGTGCGGCATGGCGTGGGCGGCGTCGCCGAGCAGGACCACGCCGCCGGGGCCGGATTCGAAGCCGTAGGCGCGGGGCAGCGGGCGCAGCTCGCGGACGCCCTGCGGGACGAGTTCCTCGGGGCGGGTGGCGGCCAGCAGCTCGCCGACCGGTTCGGGCCAGCCGGCGAACCAGCGCCGCAGCAGCGCCAGCTGGGTGGCGGGAGGTTCGGGGCGGGTGGCGCCGGCGGCGGTGGCCACCCAGTAGACGCCACCCTTGCCGGCGGCGCGTTCGCCGAGCGGGATCGCCACGAAGCGGTAGCCGGCGCCGAGGGTTTCGCCGCCGGGGCAGCGATCGTCGGAGAGCCGGGGCACCCGGAAGCCGGGGATGACCGCCTGCCAGGCGGCGAAGCCGGAGCCGAGCGCGACCGACTCGGGAGCCAGGGCGGCGCGGACCCGGCTGTCGATGCCGTCGGCGCCGACCAGCAGATCCGCCTCGATGGTGGTGCGGCCGTCGCTGACCGCGGGACGCTGCCGGGGGCCGGTGGTGACCACGGCAGCGTCGAAGCCGGTGCGGATCTCGACGTGCTCGCCGAGACCCGCGACCAGCGCGTCGTAGACGTCCTCCAGGTGGGCGGCGGCGGGCGCCGGTCCCGCCCCGGCGCGGGCGCGGGGCGTGACCAGCCACTGCCCGTCCGGGCGCCGCACCCCGCCGTCGGGCAGCGGCGACGCGATCGCCGACCAGCCGCCGTCGGGGTCGAGCGCCTCCAGGGCGCGCAGTCCGTTGGGCCAGAGCACCACCGCGGTCGGTGGGCCGGCCACCCGTTCGGCACGTTCCAGGACGGTGACCCGCCAGCCGGACCGTGACAGCGCGCCCGCGGCGGCCAGCCCGGCCATCCCCGCGCCCACCACCACGGCCGTGCGCATGCCGGGCCCGGGTGTCAGTTCTCGTCTGCGGGCCGGGACTTGCCGGCCTCGTCCGAGTCGGCGACGTCGGAGCCACCGACCGAGGTGGAGACGGCGGAGACCGAGTCGGTGGGTTCGGCGGGCGGCAGGACGCCGGTCCGCTCGTACGCCCGGAACCGTTCCTCGCTCACCACCTGGTAGGCGGTCGGCATCTTGGGGCTGCTCTCCTCGGCGCCGGAGACGTCGACCTGGGAGACGTCGCTCGGCGCCGCCTCCTCCGCGGTCTCCGGGGCGTCGATCGGCACCACGTATTCCCGCGGGCCGCGGACCACCACGAAGTAGATCGCCGCGCCGAGGAAGATGATGATCGAGGTGAAGACGTTGAGCCGGACGCCGAAGAAGGTGTTGGCCTCGTCGACGCGCAGCATCTCGATCCAGAGCCGGCCCGCGGTGTATGCCATCACGTACAGCGCGAAGGCCCGGCCCCGGCCGAACTTGAACTTGCGGTCGAGCAGCCAGACCAGCCCGGCGGTGCCGAGGTTCCAGATCGCCTCGTAGGCGAAAGTCGGGTGGTACAGCTCCGGCTTCGTCACCGGCTCGCCGTCGATCATCGTGGCGTGGCCGGGGTTGGCCGAGTCCATCTCGTGTACCTCGAGGCCCCACGGCAGGGTGGTGACCTTGCCGTACAGCTCGTTGTTGAACCAGTTGCCGAGCCGGCCGATCGCCTGGGCCACCGGCAGCGCCGGGGCGAGCGCGTCGGCGAAGACGCTCAGCGGCAGGCCGATCTGGCGGGCCGCGATCCAGGCGCCGAGCGCGCCACCGGCGACCGCACCCCAGATGCCGAGGCCGCCCTCCCAGATGTAGAAGGCGCGGATCGGGTCACCGCCGGCGCCGAAGTAGTCCTGCGGCGAGGTGATCACGTGGTAGATGCGGGCGCCGATGATGCCGAACGGCACCGCCCACACCACCATGTCGAGCGAGGTCCATTTCGCCACCCCCCGGTGGCGCAACCGCTGCTCCATGAGCAGAGTGGCGACGACCATGCCGAGGATGATGCAGAGCGCGTAAGCCCGGATCGGCAGGGGACCGAGATGCCACACCGAGGTGGTGGGACTGGGGATGGCGGCGATGTTCACGGGTGCACACGCTACCGCCGCCGGGCTCTGTGGTGACGCCCGGGCGGCGGGCAATTTTTCTGATCAGACGCGGGCGCGGACACCCTCGGCGAGTTCGGCGCTGAGCGCGCGCAGCCGCCCCAGGCCGGTGGCCCGGTCCGGTGCCTCGAGCACGCAACGAATCAGCGCGCTGCCGACGATCACCCCGTCCGCGAACGCGGCGACCTCGGCGGCCTGCTTACCGGTGCCGACGCCCAGGCCGACGCCGACCGGCATGGCCGGATCGGCCTCGCGCACCCGGGCCACCAGCTCCGGCGCCTGCGAGGAGACCGAGGTACGGGCGCCGGTGACGCCCATCAGCGCGGTGGCGTAGACGAAGCCCCGGCAGTTCGCCACGGTCATCGCCAGCCGCTCGTCGGTGGAGCTGGGCGCGACCAGGAACGTCCGGTCGATGCCGTGCTTGTCCGAGGCGGCGATCCACTCCTGCGCCTCGTCCGGGATCAGGTCCGGCGTGATCAGCCCGGTGGCCCCGGCCGCGGCCAGGTCACGGGCGAACGCGTCGACGCCGTACTTCTCGATCGGGTTCCAGTAGGTCATCAGCACGACCGTGGCGCCGGCGTTCGCGACCGCTTCGATGATCTTGAGAGTGTCCCGGGTGCGGACCCCGTTGGCGAGCGCGATGTCGCTCGCCTTCTGGATCACCGGGCCGTCCATCACCGGGTCCGAGTACGGCAGCTCGACCTCGATCACGTCGCAGCCGGCCTCGTGCATCGCGATCATCTGCTCGATGCTGTGGTCGACCGTCGGGAAGCCGGCCGGCATGCAGCCGACCAGCACCGAGCGGTTCTCCGACTTCGCCTTGGCGAAGGTCGCCGCAATACTCACGTGTTCTCCCCGGGAACGACCGTCTCGACCGGGTCGAGGATGCCGAAGTAGGCGCCGGCGGTGTGCACGTCCTTGTCACCGCGCCCGGACAGGTTCACCACGATCGTCGGCGTGCGCCCGAGCTCCTCGCGCAGCCGCGGAGCGATCTTCGCGACCCCGGCCAGGGCGTGCGAGCTCTCGATCGCCGGGATGATCCCCTCGGTACGGCAGAGCAGCTGGAACGCCGCCATCGCCTCGGCGTCGGTGACCGGCTCGTAGCTCGCCCGGCCGGTGTCGTGCAGCCAGGCGTGCTCCGGGCCGACGCCCGGGTAGTCCAGGCCCGCCGAGATCGAGTGCGACTCGATGGTCTGCCCGTCCTCGTCCTGCAGCAGATAGGTGCGGTTGCCGTGCAGCACCCCCACCGACCCGCCGGTGATCGAGGCGGCGTGCCGGCCGGTCTCCACCCCGTCGCCGCCGGCCTCGAAGCCGTAGAGCCGCACCGAGGAGTCCGGGACGAAGGCGTGGAAGATGCCGATCGCGTTGGACCCGCCGCCGACGCACGCGGCGACCGCGTCCGGGAGCTTGCCGGTCAGCTCCAGGCACTGGGCCCGGGCCTCCACCCCGATGCCGCCGACGAAGTCGCGCACCAGCTCCGGGAACGGGTGCGGCCCGGCGGCGGTGCCGAGCAGGTAGTGGGTGGTGTCGACGGTGGTGACCCAGTCCCGCAGGGCCTCGTTGAGGGCGTCCTTCAGGGTCCGGGAGCCGTTCGTCACCGGGACGACCGTGGCGCCGAGCATCCGCATCCGCGCCACGTTCAGCGCCTGCCGCTCGGTGTCCATCTCGCCCATGTAGACCGTGCACTCGAGGTCGAGCAGGGCGGCCGCGGTGGCGCTCGCGACGCCGTGCTGGCCGGCGCCGGTCTCGGCGATCACCCGGGGCTTGCCCATCCGCTTGGCGAGCAGCGCCTGGCCCAGCACGTTGCGCACCTTGTGCGCACCGGTGTGGTTCAGGTCCTCCCGCTTCAGCAGGATCTCCGCCCCGAGCGCTTCGGAGAGCCGGTTCGCCCGGTAGAGCAGCGACGGCACGCCCGCGTAGTTGAGCAGCAGGTCCTGGAACTCCGCCTGAAACGCAGGGTCCGTCTTCGCCGACCGGTACGCGGCGTCCAGCTCGTCCAGCGCCTTGATCAGCGCCTCCGGGACGAACCGGCCGCCGTACCGGCCGAAGTGGCCGGCGAGGTCGGGCAGCGCCGCAGCGGTCATCGGACCGGCCTGGGCGTGGCCGGGTGGTTACCGGCGTTGACCAGCTCGGCGACCGCGTCGCGCGGCGACTTCTGGGTCACCAGGCCCTCACCGACCAGCACCGCGTCCGCGCCCGCCGACGCGTACCGGATCAGGTCGTGCGGCCCGCGCACGCCGGACTCGGCGATCTTCACGACGTTGTTCGGCAGGCCGGGCGCGATGCGCTCGAAGACCGACCGGTCCACCTCGAGGGTGCGCAGGTCGCGGGCGTTGACCCCGATGACCTTCGCGTTCGCCTCCAGTGCCCGGTCCGCCTCCTCCTCGTTGTGCACCTCGACGAGGGCCGTCATGCCCAGCGACTCGATCCGCTCGAGGAGGCCGACCAGCGCGTTCTGCTCCAGCGCGGCGACGATCAGCAGGACCAGGTCGGCGCCGTGCGCACGGGCCTCGTGCACCTGGTAGCTGGAGACGACGAAGTCCTTGCGCAGGACCGGGATCTTCACCGACCTGCGGACCGCCGTGAGGTCCTCCAGCGAACCGCCGAACCAGCGGCCCTCGGTGAGCACGCTGATGCAGCGCGCGCCGCCGGCCGCGTACTCCCCGGCCAGCTCGGCCGGGTCGGGGATGTCGGCGAGCGCGCCCTTGGACGGCGACGCCCGCTTCACCTCGGCGATCACCGCCACGCCGGGCTTGCGCAACGCCGCGTACGCATCGATCGCGGGCGGGGCCGCCGCCGCGAGTTCGCGCACCTTTTCCAGCGGCATCGCCGCCTGACGTGCTGCTACGTCCTCTCGCACCCCGGCGAGGATCTCTTCGAGAACGTTCTGCGGAGCCGCCTCGCGCCGCGCGGGTCCGCCATTGCCCGCTTCCGCCTGATCGGATGTCACGTAATGACTCCCCTCTCCGGGTGTCTTCGGCCCGATGCTAGGAGGTCACAGCCGGTGACGGGCCCCGGGGGTATGGCGCGCCTCACGGAATGGGCTGGGGCATAATGCCAGCCCGCCTGGCAAGAGCTGTCACGTCCCTCACAGCTTATTGCCAGGCGCAAGGCGCTGCGCTGGGGACCCTCCCCCATTCGGCCGATAGCACCCCGCGTTGACGTGTCCGTCACCGTGCGGAAATAGGACTCCACCATGATGTGACTCGGGCAGACTTGTCCCGGCGCCTGCGTGCGCCGCCAGCCGGACGATGATTGCGGAGTAGAACGATGGCCACTGCCTCACCTACCCAGCCGATCGGGTTCGCCACCCTTTCCCGGACTCTCGTCTCCCTCGCGGCCGACGTCGCCACCGGAGTGCAGCGGGCGGTGGTGGGCCCGGCGAACGTCCGTACCGCCCGGGACAACGCCTGGGACGCGATCCAGGCCGACCGGGCCCGCGCGATGGCTCGCGCCGAGACCAGCCGCGCCGTCGCCGCCATGATCGCCACCCGCCCGGTGGCCCGGTCCCGCCGCGCCGCGTCCCTGGCCGGCTCCCGCCACTGATCCGTTAACCCGTTCAGGTGATCCACTCGCGGGTCAGCGGGTCGGATCCTCACCCCGGTCCAGTGCCTCCCAGAAGGCACGGTTGTCGGTCGATTTGACGGAATCCGCGGGATTCACCGAGGTCTCCTGCGGTCCGGGCGGGGCCGTCGCCGGGGTGGACGACGACGGGGGCGTGCTCCGCTCGTACCGGGAGGACATGGCCGACCAGAGATGACCGTGTCGCGCGGCCAGCAGGCCGCCCACCGCGACGATCGCGCCGCCGAGGACGCACGCCACCGGCCAGATCGCGGCCCCGGCGCCGGCCTCGCCGGCCGCCACGCCGGTGCGGGCCAGCACCGCGCCGACGGCGATGCCCACGCCGGAGAGCACCAGCAGTCCGCCGAGGACGCGCCGGACGACACCCCGGGTGGCGAGCAGCGCGCCGGCGCCGGCCAGGGCGACCAGGGCCAGGCCGACGAGCCACGGCTGCGCCTCGGCGCCGGTCTGTTCGGTACGCAGGTCGGACAGCCCGGTGCGATGCTCCACCCGCACCGACCAGACACGGGTCGCCGCGTAGACGCTGAGCCCGGCGCCGGCCAGGCAGGCGAGCACCGCGACGAGGTGGCTGCGCCGGGTCATCGGGCCGCGCGCAGCGTCTCGGCGGAGGCGATCGCGGCGAGGACCGCAGCGGCCTTGTTGCGGGTCTCCTGCTCCTCGGCGGCCGGGTCGGAGTCGGCGACGATGCCGGCGCCCGCGCCGACGTAGGCGACACCCTCCTTGATCAGCGCGGTGCGGATCGCGATCGCCATGTCCATGTCGCCGGCGAAGCCGAAGTAGCCGACCGTGCCGCCGTAGAGGCCGCGACGGGTCGGCTCCAGCTCCTCGATGATCTCCATGGCCCGGACCTTGGGCGCCCCGGAGAGGGTGCCGGCCGGGAAGGTCGCGGCGAGCGCGTCGAACGCGGACCGGTCCTCGCGCAGCCGGCCGACCACTGTCGACACGATGTGCATGACGTGGCTGTAGCGTTCGATCCGGGCGAATTCCGGCACTTCGACCGAACCGGGCTCGCAGACCCGGCCCAGGTCGTTGCGGCCCAGGTCGACGAGCATCACGTGCTCGGAGCGTTCCTTCGGGTCGGCGAGCAGCTCGGCGGCGAGGGCGGCGTCCTGCTCCGGGGTGGCGCCCCGCCAGCGGGTGCCGGCGATCGGGTGCAGCAGCGCGGTGCGGTTGGCGCTCACCTTGAGGTGCGCCTCCGGCGAGGAGCCGACGATGTCGAAGTCGTCGAAGCGCAGCAGGTACATGTACGGGCTGGGGTTGGTGGCCCGCAGCACCCGGTAGACGTCGAGCGCGTTGGCGTCGGTGGGCCGCTCGAACCGCTGCGCCACCACGATCTGGAAGCACTCGCCGGCGCGGATCGCCTCCTTGGCCGTGTCCACCGCCTTCTGGTACTCGCCCGGCGCGGTCCGGCTGACCGGCTCGCCGGCCGGCCGCCGGTCCACCGTGGAGACCATCGGCGGGGTGGGCCGCGACAGCGCGGTGGTCATCGCGTCCAGCCGGCCGATCGCCTGGTGGTAGGCGGCCCGGCGGGCCGCGTCGTCGGCGTCCTCGGCGAGCACCGCGTTCGCCACCAGCAGCGCCGAGCCCTCGTGGTGGTCGAGCACCACCAGGTCGGTGGCGAGCATCATGCCCAGCTCGGGCAGCGGCACGTCGTCGGCCGCGGTGGCCGGCAGCCGCTCGAAACGGCGCACCAGGTCGTAGCTGAGATAGCCGACCATGCCCCCGGTCAGCGGGGGCAGATCGGCATCGGGTTGCGCTCCGCCGGTCAGCGCGGCCACCGTCTCACGCAGGGCCGCGACCGGATCACCACCGAGCGGTACGCCCTCCGGAGGGGTGCCGAGCCACGCGGCCTGGCCGTCGCGCTCGACCAGTGTGGCGGCGCTGCGGACCCCGATGAAGGAGTACCGCGACCAGGCCACTCCCTGCTCCGCCGACTCGAGAAGGAAGGTGCCCGGGCCGCCGGCCAGTTTGGTGTAGACACCGACCGGGGTCTCCCCGTCGGCGAGCAGCTTGCGGGTGACCGGAACGACCCGCCTCTTCGTCCGGACGAAGCCGGCCTCGTCCGGAAAGGTGGCTCCGCTGGTCACTTCTCCTCCACGGGCAACTCGTCGGTGAAGCAGGTGTGCGTACCGGTGTGGCAGGCCGCGCCGATCTGCTCGACGGTGACCAGCAGCGCGTCCCCGTCACAGTCCAGCGAGACGCTCTTGACGTGCTGGAAGTGGCCGGAGGTGGCGCCCTTCACCCAGTACTCCCCGCGGCTGCGGGACCAATAGGTGGCGCGCCCCGTGGTGAGGGTACGGCGCAGCGCCTCGTCGTCCATCCAGGCGAGCATCAGGACGTCGCCGGTGCCGTGCTCCTGCACGATCGCCGCGACCAGGCCGTCGGCGGTGCGCTTGAGCCGGGCGGCGATCGCCGGGTCCAGGGAGGTCTCTACTTCGGGTACGGACACGGTGCGATTCTCCCCCCAACGGTTGCGAGGGTCGTAACGACCCACAGAGGGCCCACGATCCGGTCACAGGGGATGTGCCGGACAGTCCGGAGCGGTACCGTCGCCGAAGCGCGATACGTGCCTGACTGCCTCACTCGTCCGCCGGCCGTTGTGTTCGCGCAGCTCCTCCGAGCCCCGGCGGGCGCACGTCGCGACGGGAGTGGTGAAACCGAGATGGAGCCGAAGTCCAGCCCCGACTACAGTCGGCCCTCGCCCGGCCTCGCCCGGTTCTGGCAGGTCCGGCCGGATACGGAGGCGTCCACCGGCTATCCGCCCGCCGAGGCCGAGCCGGAGATGGTGGCACTGGGCTCCCGTCGTTCGGCTGACGCGCTGGAGACCCCCGCGGACCTGCTCGCCGGCTCCCCGCTGGCCGGCACCTTCGGCGCGCACCCGGTCTCCCCGCTGGTGCCCGTCGCCTCCGCGGCCCGCCAGCCGGGTGTCCCCGGGCACGGGCAGAACGGCGACCGGCCCGGAGCCGACCCGTTCGGCCTGAACCGGGCGGCCGGACGGGCCACTCCGAACTCGTCGCGCAACCCCGGCGGCGGCCGCCCGTTCCCCGGGCCACCGGCCCGGACCCGGCACGGCGATACTGATCACTCCGTCCCTACGGACGACCAGGCAAACCCCGCTCAGGACGTAAAGTCCCAGGAGCCGGAGGCCACCGACACGGGTCGTGAGGGCACTTTCGGCGGCTTCGTCCTCGGCGGGCGGTTGGGCGGCACCGGACGGTTCCTGTTCGGTGGGCGCAACGCCTCCGAGCCGGAGGACGTGGGCGACCGTTCCGTTGACGCGGAAGAAGCGGGCGAACCGGAACAACCGGAGTCCCGGGCGGGGAAGATCGCCGGGGACGACGAGGGCTCCGGTGACTCTCAGGTCGCCGACCAGCCGACCGACGAGGAGTCGGCCGGTGCGACGCCGGCGGACGATCCTGCGGATCAGACACCGCCGGAGGCCGACCAGGACGCCGCCGAGATGGCGGGCCCTAGCGACGAGAACGGACGTGAGGACATGAACGGACGGGCAGGGGCGCCCGGCTACGCGCAGACCGGCGAGGCACCGGGCCCGGACGGCACGCCCGAGGCCGCCGAGGAGCCGGCCGCCAACCCGGCGGACGCACCCCGGCCGGCTGCCGGCTGGGCCGCGGTTCCGGGTGCGACGCACCCGGTCGTGCCGGCTCCGGCCGGTCCGGTCTCCGGTGTGCCGGTGTCACCCGGGTTCGCCCCGGGGGCGTACGGGATGCCGGACTTCACCCCGGACCACCCGGCCGGCACGCTGGCGCCGGTCTCCGGGGCGCCGGAGCAGGCCGTCGAGCCCGCCGACCCGGCCGCCACCGCGCCGGTCTCGCCGGCTCAGGCGCCTGACCTGCAGCCGCCCGCGGTCACGTTCCCCACGGTGCAGATCCCGGCCACCCGGACGCCTCCGGACCTGGCTCCCGAGGCGAGCGCCGCCGAGACGCCGGACAACGGCGGCTACGCCGGCCTGCCGCCGGCGCCGGACGGCGCGTTCGGGTTCAGCCCGGCCGGTTACAGCCTGGGCCGCTCCGGGGACGCCTTCGGGGTCGCCTCGGTCACGCCCGCGTCGCCGCAGCCCGGTTCGGTGGCGCCGCCGCCGCCCGAGTTCCAGGCGTTCCCGCCGGCCGACGGCATGGTCACCGGGCACGCGGTGGGCGGCGGCACCCGCCGGTCCCGTGAGGACGACGAGGAGCCGCAGCCGGCGCCGCGCCGTTCGGCCAGCCTGGAGGACGCCGAGCCGGTGCGCCGGGCGAGCCGCCGCTCCACCCGCACGGAGGAGCCGGCCTCGGTCGCCGAGGAGGCGCCGCTCGTCGGCCGCACGGTCTGGGACGAGGACGCGGCCCGGCACTTCCGGGCGGCGTGGCACGAGGTCAAGGCGGAGTTCGTCGACGACCCGGTCACCGCGCTGACCCGGGCGCACGACCTGCTCACCGACGCGGTGAACGAGCTCACCGAGGTGCTGCTGGCCGAGCGGGACGAGCTGGACCCGCTGCGCGGCACGGACACGCCGGACACCGAGAGCATGCGGATGGCGATGCGCGGTTACCGCGAGTTCCTGGACCGGATTCTCTCCCTGTAAAAGGTTGTGCTCTGCCGACCGCGGCACCGGTCGGCAGAGCACAAGAAGCGGGATCCCGCGGCCAGACGGCGGCAGAAGGTGGCCGCCGGGACCCCGCCCCGATCAGGGGCCGCTCAGGCGGCGGTCTCCTCGTGCGCCGTGCACCGGCGGCAGAGGATCGGGTGCAGCAGGTGCGCCAGGTCGTGCCGGTCGGTGACCGGGCGCGGGAAGGCCAGCCGGGCGCTGCGCCCACCCATCCGGACCACGAAGCCGTACCGGTCCAGGCGGACCATCTTCGGCTCGTCGCCGGGACGGGCGGCCGGCCCGAGCTGCCGGAGCACGTAGTCGCTCATCTCCGTCATGTGGTGATCGGCCAGGTCGGCGATCAGGTCGAACTCGACGGTCCGCAGCGGGTCCGGAGTGGCCTCGGCATAGTCGTCCGGATCGACCTCGGTGAGATTCTCGTTACGTTCGTACCGGACCTCGGCCACCTCCATGCGGTAGAGCGCCTGGCTCTCACCGATGTCGAGCAGGTCGCCGCAAGCGTCGGTATCCGCGTAATCCAGCGCCGCGGCCCGGGCATCGTCGCCGGTCAGCTGGGTTGCCCAACCGGAGACCCAGACCCGGCCCAGCGAGGGCGAGGTGGCCATCGGCGGCACGTCCCGGATGTCCAGGACCAGCGCGGTGTCGTCGTTACCGTCCTGTGGGCGCAGGGCGGACGCGAGGGTACCCTCGGCGGGCACGAGAAGCAGCACGCGTCCCTGCGAGTCGGTGACGTGCCGGATCGGGAGCGGTCCGGGACGGCACGCGATGTGGGCGACGGCGGGCAGGTGACCGGCGGCGAGCGTGCGCGCGATCTCGGCGGGACTGGGTTGCATGACGAGCACCTCCGGGCACCGGTTAGGCTTACCTAAGTTAGGCAAGGCTTACCGTAACAGGAGATCCCAGTTGAACAACTCCCGACCCAAAGCGAAGCTCTCGCGGGCGCTCGGCATCCCGCTGACGCGTAAGTGCGTCAAGTACTTCGAGCGGCGCCCGTTCCCGCCCGGCGTGCACGGCCGGGGTCGCCGCAAGAGCTCGGACTACCAGGTCCGGCTGCTGGAGAAGCAGCGGCTGCGCCACCAGTACAACATCAGCGAGGTCCAGATGCGGGCCGCGTACGACGCCGCCCACAAGGCCGAGGGCAAGACCGGCGAGACGATGGTCACGCTGCTCGAGCGCCGCCTCGACGCCACGGTGTTCCGGGCCGGTTTCGCCCGGACCATCTACCAGGCCCGTCAGCTCGTCGTGCACGGTCACTTCACCGTGGACGGCAAGAAGGTGGACCGCCCCGGTTACAAGCTGAAGCCGGGTCAGGTCATCGAGGTCCGGGAGAGCAGCCGGCAGAAGCCGCCGTTCCAGATCGCGGCGACCGGCGCGCACATCGACGGCCCGACCGCGCCGTACCTCTCCACCGTTCTGGAGGAGCTGCGCAGCACGGTGATCCGTGCCCCGCAGCGGTCCGAGGTTCCGGTGCTCTGCGACGAGCAGCTCGTGGTCGAGTACTACGCACGTTGATGAAAGAGCTCGCGAATCGCTGAGATGGCGGGCCTCTCGCCATGGTCGCTTGCTTCCGGGCTTCCGCCGCGGGCAAGCACAGCGGCCATGGCGAGCGACGCGCTCATCTCACCGGCGGCACCCGGCCGGTCAGCGCGTTTGTTCCAACCAGCTGGCGTAGAGCTTGGCGTAGATCGAACCCTCCTCGGCGACGAGGCGGGCGTGCGGGCCGCGTTGCACGACGCGGCCCGCATCCACCACAATCACCTCGTCCGCGGCCTGGGCCGTGGACAGCCGGTGCGCGATGGTCACCGTGGTCCGCCCCCGGGTGACCAGGTCGAGCGCGTGCTGCAGGCGCACCTCGGTGGCCGGGTCCACCGCGCTGGTAGCCTCGTCGAGGACCAGCAGGTCGGGATCGGCCACATAGGCCCGGACCAGCGCCACCAGTTGCCGCTCGCCGACGCTGAGCGCCTCGCCGCGCTCCCCCACCGGGGTCTCCAGCCCGTCCGGCAGCCCGGCGAGCCAGTCAGCCAGTCCCAGCTCGGTGAACGCCCGGGTCAGCGCGGAATGCGTGAGATCCGGCGCGGCGAACAGGATGTTCTCGGCGACCGTGGCGTCGAAGAGGAAACCGTCCTGCGGCACCATCACCACCCGCGAGCGCAGCGACGAGAACCGCACCTCGGTCAGCGGCGCCCCGCCGAGCAGCACCTCACCCTCGACCGGGTCCATCAGGCGGGTGAGCAGCTTGGCGAAGGTGGTCTTGCCGCTGCCCGTCTCCCCCACCACGGCCACCTTGGTGCGGGCGGGGATCTCCAGGTCCACGTCGGAGAGCACGATCGGGCCGCCCGGATAGCGGAACGAGACGTCGCGGAAGCGCACCGAGAGCGGCCCGGTGGGCAGCTCCACACCCCGGTCGTCCGGGTCGGCCACGTCCGGGTCGACGTCGAGCACGTCGAGGATCCGGCGCCAGCCGGCCACCGCGTTCTGCGCCTCGTTGAGCATGTCGGTGGCGATCTGCACCGGCTGGATGAAGAGCGTGACCAGGAACAGGAACGCGGTCAGCCGGCCCACGGTCAGCTCGCCGTCGATGCCGAGCAGGGTGCCCACCACGACCACCCCGGCCAGCGCCAGGCCGGCACCGACCTCGCCGCTGGAGAAGCTGGTCACGCTGGTCCGCATGGCCCGCTGCTGGGCCTGGCGCAGGTCGCCGATCGCGCTGTCCAGCCGGGCCTCGGTCCGGCCGGCCACGCCGTAGGACCGGATCACGGTGGCGCCGACCACGCTCTCGGCGATCACGCCGAGCATCACGCCGGTCCGCTCGCGCACCGCCCGGTAGACGGCGGCGAGCCGTTTCTGGAACAGCCGGATCACCGCGACCGCGGGGCCGAAGGCGAGCAGCACCACGACGGTGAGCTGCCACGAGTAGACGAACATCACCACGGTGGAGACCAGCAGCTGGCCGGTGGCGAGCAGCAGCTGCACGCCGCCGGTCTGCAGGAACTGCGAGATCTGGTCGACGTCGCCGGTCACCCGGGACACCATCGAACCGCGCCGCTCGGACTGCTGGTGCAGCATCGACAGGTCGTGGATGTGCCGGAAGGTGCGGGAGCGCAGGCCGCCGAGGGCGGTCTCGCTGACCGTGAAGAGCCGGCGGGTCATCAGATAGCCGCAGAGCGTCGAGATCGCCAGAGCGCCCAGGGTGAGCGCGACGATCACCATCACGACCCGGACGTCCGGGCCGCCGGGCGCCCGGATGCCGCGGTCGATGCCCTGCTGGATGGCGATCGGCACGGCGACCCGGCCACCCATCTGCAGGATCGCCAGGGCGAGCGTCCCGGCCAGCCCGGTGCGCAGCTCCGGGGAGAGGGCAAAGCCGCGGCGGATCGTGGCGACGGTGCCGGTCGGCGTCGGTTTCTCGCCGCGGGTGAGCAGAGTGCTGTCGCTCATCGGTCCGCCTTCTCGTACGCGGTGACCAGGTCCCGGTAGCCCGGCTGCGTCGCCATCAGCTCGGTGTGCGTGCCGGTCGCGACCACCCGCCCCTGATGCAGGTAGACCACCTCGTCGGCGAGCGCGATGGTGGCCCGCCGATAGGCCACCACCAGGATCGACGTCCCCGAGTCGCGCTTGCGCAGGGCGCCGAGGATGGCCGCCTCGACCCGCGGGTCGACCGCGCTGGTGGCGTCGTCGAGCACCAGCAGGCGGGGCTGGCCGGCCAGCGCCCGGGCCAGGGTGATCCGCTGCCGCTGGCCGCCGGAGAGCGAGGTGCCGCGCTCACCGACCGCGGTGTCCAGCTTCTCCGGCAGCCCGCCGACGAACCCGTCGGCCTGGGCCAGGCGCAGCGCCGCCCACACCCGGTCGTCGGTGATCCCCGGCCGGTCCAGGGCGATGTTGCCGCGGACCGAGTCGTCGAAGACGAACGGCACCTGCGGGACCACGGCGGTCGCGGCGGCCAGCGCGGCGCCGGAGAGGTCGGGCAGTTTCATCCCGTCGATCGCGACGTGGCCGGCGTCCGGGTCGACCAGCCGGACAGCCAGCGAGGCGATCGTCGACTTCCCGGAGCCGGTGGCGCCGACCAGGGCCACGGTCTTGCCGGCGGGCACGGTGAAGGTCACCTCGGTGAGGACCGGTGGGCCGTCCGCATAGCGGAAGTCGACCTGCTCGAAGCGCAGCTCGGCGGGGCCGTCGCCGGCGAGCGTGCCCTCGCCGTACGCCAGGTCGCCGTCGGCGGAGAGCACCGCCTGCACCCGCTCCCAGCCGGCCACGCTGCGCGGCAGCTCACCGACCACCCACCCGATCGCGCGCACCGGGAAGGCGAGCACCGTGAACAGGAAGGCGACGCTGACCAGCTCGGCCACGCTGATCGCGCCGGTCTGCAGCCGCCAGGTGCCGAGCAGCAGCACGGCGAGCGTGCCGACGCTGGGCAGGCTGTCCATCAGCGGGTCGAAGACGCCGCGGAGCCGGCCCACCGCGATCAGCGAGTCGCGCAGCTCGGTGACGAAGACGCCGAACCGGCGCGACTCGTCGGCCTCCCGGCCCATCGTCTTGACCACCAGCGCGCCGTCGAAGCTCTCGTGCGCCACCGCGCTGACCTTGGCGCGCATCCGCTGCGCGTGGATCTGCCGCGGCGACATCCGCCGCGAGTAGAAGAAGTTCAGCGCGAACAGCGACGGGAAGAGCGCCACGCCGACCAGCGCGAGCACCCAGTCGGTGACGAAGAGCGAGAGCACCGCGGCGGCGATCATCACGATCGTGCCGACCGCGAACGGCAGCGGGGCGATCACGCCCCACGTCGCCTCGACGTCGGAGCTGGCGTTGGAGAGCAGCGTGCCGGTGGCGTGCCGCTGGTGCCAGGCGGGCGGCAGCGCGAGATAGCGCCGGGTCACCGCGCTGCGGTAACGCGCCTGGAGGCGGAACTGCATGAACCCGGCGCCGAGCCGGCGGCCGAAAATGCTGGCCACCCGCAGGCCGCTGATGCCCAGCAGCACGGCCACGATGAGCGCGAGCTCACCGGTGCCCACGCTGCCCGCCGCGAAGGCCGGCACCACCACGTTGCCGATGATCGAACCCACAACGTACGAGTTCGCGATGATCAGCAGACCGAAGAGGCTGCTGCCGATGACGCTGACGGTGAACAGGCGTGGCTCGGTGCGGATCGCGTGGCCGAGCACCCGCAGACCGCGTACCAGCACGTCGTTGCTGGTTCTGCTGCTCAATTTCCTACCCGACTGGTAAGCGTTCGCCGGGGCGTCCGGCCTTACCGTCCATCCTGCCCAAGAAGCCGCCCGGCCCCCACTCGTTTACGTTGTGGCCACGATTACACCCACTAATATCGACCGATGACCAACTACGCACGCCGGGAGCGCGAGCTCCTCGCCGACCTCCTGCTCAGTGAGGGCCCGGACGCGCCGACGCTGTGCACCGGGTGGACCACTCGTGACCTGGCCGCACACATCGTGGTCCGCGAACGGCGTCCTGACTCGGCCGCCGGAATCCTGCTCAAGCCCCTCGCGGCGTACGGGGAACGGGTGCGCCTGGCCCGCGCCGCGCTGCCCTACCCCGAGCTGGTCGGCCAGCTGCGCCGCCCGCCGGTCTGGAGCCCGGTGAGCAACCCGCTGGTGGATCCGCTGGTCAACACCCTGGAGCTGTTCATCCACCACGAGGACGTGCGCCGCGCCGGCCCGGACTGGACCCCGCGCCGGCTGGAGCAGGACCTGCAGGCCACCCTCTGGCGCACGGTCAAGCTGACCTCCCGGGCGGCGCTGCGCCGGCTCGGGATCGCGGCCGAGATCACCGCGACCGGGTTCCCCCCGGTGCGCGCCGGCGGCGAGCCGCAGGTGCGGATCTCCGGCGACGCCGGCGAGCTGGCGATCTTCTTCTTCGGACGGCAGCGGGCCGCCCGGGTCGAGCTGCGGGGCGAGCCGGCGGTCGTCGACCGGCTGCGCACGGCCCGCCTCGGGGTGTGAGATTGGCCCAGTCGATCGGGTCCTGATTGGCTCGAACGCGGCGCCAATCCGCGCCTAGGTTCGACATCATGAACGCACGCACCGGCCTGTCCGTCTCCCAGGGGGCCGCACTCTCCGTCGGCGCCGTCCTGGGCACCGGACTGATCTCCCTGCCCGCGCTCGCCGCCGACGCGGCCGGGCCGGCGTCCCTGCTCGCCTGGCTCGCCCTGATCCTGCTCTCCGCCCCGCTGGCCTGGACCTTCGCCGCGCTCGGCGCCCGCTACCCGGACGGCGGCGGGGTCTCCACCTACGCCCGGATGGCGTTCGGGCCGCGTGTCGCGGCGGCCGTCGGCTGGTGCTTCTACTTCGCGGTGCCGCTCGGCGCACCGGTCGCGGCCGCCTTCACCGGCGGGTACGTGGCCGACGTCCTCGGCGGTGGCAGAGCCGTCGAGTTCGCCACCTTCCTGGTGCTCATCGCGGTCGCGTACGCGATGAACTGGTTCGGTCTGAAGATCTCCGGCCGCGTGCAGCTGGTGCTCTCGGTGACCCTCGCCGTGCTGCTCGTGGTGACCGTGGTCGCCGCCCTGCCGCACGCCCGCTGGGACAACCTGACCCCGTTCGCGCCGCAGGGCTGGACCGGCGTCGGCGCGGCCGCCGCCATCCTGGTCTGGGGTTTCGCCGGCTGGGAGGCGCTCTCCTCGCTCTCCGCGGAGTACCGTCACCCGCGCCGGGACGTGCCCCGGGCGACGCTGGTCGCGGTCGTCGTGGTCGGCGTGCTCTACCTCGCCGTGGCGGCGGTCAGCGTGCTGGCCCTCGGCCCGGCCCTGGCCGGCAGCCGGGCGCCGCTCTCCGACCTGCTGGCGATCGGTCTCGGCGGCCCGGTCCGCCTGATCACCGCCCTGGTCGCGGTCATCCTGACGCTCGGGGCGGTCAACGCCTACTTCGCCGGGGCGAGCCGGCTGGGCGCCGCCCTGGCCGCCGACGGGGCGCTGCCGTCCCGGGCGTTCGGCACCCAGCGCCGCTCGCTGACCTTCATCTTCGGGGCCAGCGTCGTCGCCGCGCTGCTGCCGCTCGGCCTGCACACCGCCACCCTGCTGGTGACCGGCTGCTTCACGCTGGTCTACGTGCTCGGCACCGCCGCCGCGCTGCGCCTGCTGCCGGCCGGCCGGTCCCGGGTGATCGCCGGGATCGCGTTCGTCGCGGTGGTCGGGCTGCTCTGGCTCAACGGCGCGCCGGCCCTGCTCAGCCTCGGCATCGCCGCCGGCGCGCTGCTCTACCAGGGGTGGCGGGCCCGGTCACAGCAGCGCCAGCCCCTCCTCGATGAGGTCGGGATCGACCGCGCCGAACCCGAACACCAACCCGCGCATGCCGTCTGTGGCGTAGCCGGCCAGGTCCTCGATGGCGAGGCCGGACCGGCGGGCGTCGGCGACGATCCGGGCCGGATCCGCTGAGGTGTCCCGCAGCAGCGCGGTGACGTGCAGCCCCGCGGCCGACGGAATCACCTCCAGCCACGGGTGGCGCTCCAGCGCGGCGACGATCCGGGCGTGCCGGTCCGCATAGGCCCGGCGCGCCCGCCGTACGTGCCGGGCCAGCTGCCCGTCGTCGATGAAGCGGGCCAGCGCCGCCTGCACCGCGGTCTGCCCGTAACCGTCGCCGAGCTGGCGGGCCGCCACCACCGCCGGCCGCAGACCCGGCGGGACCAGCACGAACCCGGTCCGCACCGCGGGCACCATGCTCTTGGAGAAGGTTCCGGCATAGAGCACCCGGCCGTTGCGGTCGAGCGTGCACAGCGGCTCCAGGGGCCGGGCGGAGAACCGGAACTCGCTGTCGTAGTCGTCCTCGACGATCGCCACCTGCCGGCGGCCGGCCCAGTCGAGCAGCTCCTGCCGCCGGGCCAGGCTCATCACCCGGCCCAGCGGGAACTGGTGCGACGGGGTCACGTAGACCAGCCGGCAGTGCGCCGGTAGCGCGGTCACCACCAGGCCCTCCTCGTCGACCGGCACACCGGTGACCCGGGCGCCCAGGGAGGCGAAGAGGCGGCGGGCCGGTGGATAGCCGGGCTCCTCGACCGCCACCACGTCGCCGGGGCGCAGCATCACCCGGGCGATCAGGTCGAGGGCGTGCTGGGTACCGTTGGTGACCACGACCTCGGCCGCGGTGGCCGCCACCGACCGGGAGTAGCCCAGGTAGCGGGCGATCGCGGAGCGTAGCGCCGGGTGGCCGGCCGGCTCGGCGTACATCCCCGGGTTGTTCGCGCCGAGCCGCAGCTCGGCGCCGACCAGCCGCCGCCACGTGTCGAACGGGAACAGCCGCGCGTCCGGGATGCCGGTCCGGAAGTCGTAGCGCGGGACGGGTTCCGCCCCGCTGGCCGGCAGCGGCGTGAAGGCCCAGCTCGGCCGCGGGCGCAGCGGATCCGGTTCGGGGTGTGCCGCCCGGCGCCGGGCCGGGGCCGCGGCGACGAACGTGCCGGCGCCGACCCGGGCCGTCAGATAACCCTCGGCCACCAGCCGCTCATAGGCCCCGGCCACGCTTCCCCGGGAGACGCCAAGATCAGCGGCGAGAACCCGGGTGGCGGGCAGCCGGTGCCCGGCCGGGATCCGGCCGTCCACGATCGCCGAGCGCAACGCCCGGTAGACCGCCGCGGTCTTCTCCCCCGCGCCCGGCTCGATCTCGATGACCAGATCCACCCGCCCATTCTCGGCCGAGCGGTGGGCTGGCCCCGGGATCGGGGCTGACTAGGATTAAGGTGGCCCGGTTCTATTGATCAGCACTCTAGGCCTGGTTACCCTCCGGTAACACTTAGGTTACCAACACCCCGTTCAGGTTGAAGGCGGCGCCCGATGGCTCTCGAGGTTCCCTACCGGTCGATCCCGGACATGCTTTTCCAGCGCGTCGCGAAGACGCCGGACGCCCGGGCGCTGGCCGCCCCCAACGCCACCGACACCGGTCCGGAGTGGCTGACCTGGCGTCAGGTCGGCGAGCGGGTGAAGGCGATCGGCGCCGGCCTGCGCGAGCTCGGCGTCGGCCTGGAGGACCGGGTCGCCATCCTGTCCAACACCCGGCTCGAGTGGATCCTGGCCGACCTCGGCATCAACGTCGCCGGGGCCGCGGCCACCACGGTCTACCCGACCACCGAGCCGGAGGACACCACGTTCATCGTGTCCGACTCCGGGTCCAAGGTGCTGATCGCGGAGAACGCGAAGCAGGCGCTGAAGATCGCCGGCGCGGAGACCGCGGTGACCAAGGTGGTGCTGATCGAGGGCCCGGCCGACGCCGGCGCCACGCCGCCGCAGATCACCCTCGCCGATCTGGAGCAGCTCGGCGCCGACGCGCTGACCCGCAACCCCACGTTGATCGACGACGTGGTCGCCCAGCTCGGCCCGGACAGCCTCGCCACGCTGATCTACACCTCCGGCACCACCGGCCGGCCCAAGGGCGTCGAGCTGCTGCACAAGGGCTGGACCTGGGAGGGCGTCGCCCAGGAGGACCTGGGTCTGTTCTCGCCGCAGGACCTGCACTACCTCTGGCTGCCGATGTCGCACGCGTTCGGCAAGACGCTGCTCTGCGGCATCCTGCACGTCGGCGTCCCCACCTATGTCGACGGCCGCGTCGACCGGCTGATCGACCTGCTCGCGGTGATCAAGCCGACGCTGATGTGCGCCCCGCCGCGCATCTACGAGAAGGTCTACAACAAGACCGTCACCAGCGGCCTGTCCGGCAGCGGCCTCAAGCCGAAGATCTTCAGCTGGGCGGTGGCGACCGGCAAGAAGCGGGTGGCCCTGCAGCAGGCCGGCAAGCCGGTCCCGGCCGGCCTCGCCCTCCAGTACTCGATCGCCGAGAAGCTGGTCTTCTCCAAGCTCCAGCAGAAGCTCGGCGGCAACATCCAGGTCCTGGTCAGCGGCTCGGCCGCGCTCAGCCGCGACATCTCCGAGTTCTTCGCCGCGGCCAACCTGCCGATCCTCGAGGGCTACGGCATGACCGAGGCCTGCGCCGCCAACTTCGTGAACCGCCGCGGCAAGCTCAAGATCGGCTCGGTCGGCCAGCCGCTCGGCGACCTCGAGGTCCGCATCGACAGCGACGGCGAGGTGCTGCTGCGCGGCGCGCCGGTCATGCGGGGCTACCACAACCTGCCCGAGGCCACCGCGGAGGCGTTCACCGAGGACGGCTTCCTGCGCACCGGCGACATCGGCGAGCTCGACGCCGACGGCTACCTGAAGATCACCGACCGGAAGAAGGACCTGGTCAAGACGTCCGGCGGCAAGTTCATCGCCCCGTCGGCGATCGAGGGCGCGTTCAAGGCGGTGTGTCCCTACACGTCGCAGGCGGTCGTCATCGGCCAGAACCGCAACTTCGTCACCATGCTGATCGCCCTCGACGAGGACGCGATCACGACGTGGGCCGCCAACGGCCCGCTCGCCGGCAAGAGCTATGCGGAGATCGTCGCGGCGAAGGAGACGCACGCGCTGGTCGAGGGCTACATCGCCGAGCTCAACGCCAAGCTGAACCGCTGGGAGACGATCAAGAAGTTCGCCATCCTCCCCCGCGACCTCAGCATCGAGGCCGGCGAGGTCACCCCGTCGATGAAGATCAAGCGGCGCAGCGTGGAGACGAACTTCGCCGAGCAGATCGACACGATGTACGCGGGGTCGCTCGCCCAGATCTGACCCGCACTCTCCTCGAGGCCGGCGCCGGGTGGCGCCGGCCTCGCCCTTTTCAGGCCCTTCTCGGTACGGCCGGCACCGCCCGTCCAGCTACCCCGCCCGCCGCACGGCGCCCCAGGGGTGGCCCACCATGGCCAACCGCCGCCACGCCGCACTTGACGGTCGCGCGCGTACCCGGAAATGGGGTTGATCTTCGGGGTGGCGGCATAGCGTGAGGTGAAGGGAGGGCGCCATGACCATCCGCACGATCACTGTCCCGGTCAGCGATCTCGACGCCGCGAAGAGGCTGTATCAGACGCTGCTCGGGGTCGAGCCGTACGTGGACATGCCGTATTACGTCGGCTTCCGCCCGGAGGGGGCGCCGGAGGTGGGGCTCGACCCGCACGGCGACGTGGAGGCCGGGCCGATCACCTACTGGCACACGGACGACCTGGAGGCGACCCTGGCGGCACTGACCGCCGCGGGCGCGACACCCGAGCGGTCCCCGCACGACGTGGGCGACGGCGACCGGATCGCCACGGTCCGCGACGTCGACGGCCACCTGATCGGCCTCTTCCAGGGCTCGATCCCCGGATAGCGGCCGGTGGCCCGGCCGGCCGGGCCGGGTCAGGTGATGACGGCCGGCGTCCGCCAGGCCGGCCGAGCCGTGTGGTCGAGGTCGTGACGGACCGACGCGATCCGGCGGACCGCCTCGGTGAGGTCGTCGGCGGCCAGCGTGAAGGGCAGCCGCAGGAAGCGCTCCAGCGTGCCGTCCAGGCCGAAACGCGGGCCGGGGGCGAGCCGCACGCCGACGTCCTCGGCGGCGCGGGACAGGGCGCTGGAGATCGGGCCGTCGAGTTCGGCCCAGAGGGTCACGCCGCCGCCGGGCACGAAGAAGCGCCACTCCGGCAGGAGTTCGCGCAGGGCGCCGACCAGGGCGTCGCGCCGGAAGCGGAGCTGGGCGCGGCGGGCCGCGACGATCTCCGGGGCCAGCCGCAGCAGGTGGACGGCGACCAGCTGCTCCAGGACGGGACTGCCCAGATCGACGCCGACCCGGATGGCGGCAAGCCGCTGCACCAGGGGCGCGGAGGCGCGCACCCAGCCGATCCGCAGACCACCCCAGTACGCCTTGCTCATCCCGCCGATCGACGTGACCCGGGAGTGCCGGTCGAAGACGGCGACCGGCGGCGGCATCGGTGAGTCGTCGAGCGGCAGGTCCACGAAGGACTCGTCGACGACGAGCTCGGTGCCGGCCGAGTGCGCCGCCACCACCAGCCGTTCCCGCAGCTCGGCGGGCATCAGGTGGCCGGTCGGATTGTGGAACTCGGGGATGATGTAGGTCAGCCGGGGCCGGGTCTGGCGCAGCGCGCCGAGCAGCATCTCGCCGTCCCAGCCGGTGGCGATGTCCAGCCCGTGCGTGCTGATCCGGGCGCGCCGGGCGGCGAGCGCGGCCAGCGCGTTGGGATAGGTGGGGGTCTCCACCAGAACCGGGGCCCCGACCGGCACGGAGAGCCGCAGCACCAGGTCGAGGGCCTGCTGCGTACCGCTGGTAATCATGATTTGCTCGGCCGAGGTGGGCACGCCGCGAGCCGTGTACGCCTCGGCGACCGCCGCGCGCAGCTCCGGCAGGCCAGTCGGGTGGTAACCGGCACTGCCCAGGTAGCGCGGCAGGTCGTCGGCGGCGGCCCGGGCGGCGGGCACCAGCTCGACCGGGGCGGCCGAGGCGGCGCAGCCCAGGTCGATCATGTCGAGGTCGTCGTCGGGCGTCCACAGGCCGGAGGTGGCGACCCGGTGGCCGTGCGGCAGGGTCGTCCAGCTGCCGGCGCCGCGGCGGCTGTTCAGGTGGCCGGTCTCGCGCAGCGCGCGGTATGCCGCCGACACCGTGGTCCGGCTGACACCGAGCGACTCGGCGAGCTCCCGCTCGGCGGGCAGCCGCACACCCAGCGCCAGCCGCCCGTCGGCGAGCAGCCCGCGGACCGCCGCGGCGAGCGCGGCGTAGTCGGGGCTGCGCCGTCGGCCGGGCAGCGAATGCCAGCGGCCGAGCAGACGAGCCAATTGGTCCCCGCGCACCGACGTTGTCATAGCCACCTCCCGAGAATTGGCACTTTAGCACCGACCGATTGGCATGAAGAGTGGCAGCATGAGCTTGATCCGTCGCGTGCCCCAACTCTTCGCCGGCCTGTTCCTCTACGGCGCCAGCATGGCGCTGATGGTCGAGTCGAGCCTCGGCGGCAACTCCTGGGACGTCTTCCACCAGGGTGTTTCCCAGGTGACCGGGATCAGCTTCGGCTGGGTGGTGCTGCTGACCGGGATTCCGGTGCTGCTGCTCTGGATCCCGCTGCGCCAGCGGCCCGGCTTCGGCACGGTGGCCAATCTGGTGGTGGTCGGCTTCTCGGCGGACATCGCGCTCGCGCTGCTGCCGGCCGGCGAGTCCATCCCGGGCCGGGTCGGCTATGTGGTCGCCGGGATCCTGCTGAACGGTTTCGCGACCGCTCTCTACATCGGCAGCCGGATGGGCCCCGGCCCGCGCGACGGGCTGATGACCGGCCTGGCCGCCCGGTTCCCCCGGCTGTCGGTCCGGATGATCCGCACCGGCATCGAGCTGACCGTGCTGGGCGTGGGCTTCCTGCTCGGCGGCACCGTGGGCGTCGGGACCATCGCGTACGCGCTGGCGATCGGTCCCCTGGTGCAGCTGTTCCTTCCGCTGCTCACCGTGCGAGAGCGTCCTGACACTCGTCGCCTCGACATGATCACAGGGAAGTGATCATCCGGACACATTCGCTTCCGGGTACGCCGACGGCACGGCATCATTGCGGCATGGGGGTCGGAGGCTGGCACTGGAACGACGCTTGGATCTTCGTCTCCGCCGTCATCGCCGAGCGGCTGGAACGTGACCGGGCGCTGCACGCCGCCCTGCCGGTGACCGGAGCGACCCTGGCCGACCTGCTGGCCGCGGCGGATTTCCTGCACCACAGCGTGCCCAGCCGCGACGAGCTGGAGGAAGCGGTCCGCCGCCTCGCCGGCGCCGGGCTGATCACCGTCGACGACGACCTGATCGAGGTCGCGCCGGCCGGCGAGCAGCTCTGGCGGACCCGGCCGTTCAGTGGCCTCTCCTCCGCCGTGATGACGTTGCAGGCCCAGCTCAACCGGGCCGCCGAGCCCGGCTACTCCGACTGGTCGCTGAGCGAGCAGACGTACTCGGCGGCGGTCCGGGAGTACAGCATGCGGCTGGCCGACGGCCGCTAGCCGCCCGCTGCCTCGACCCAGCGCTTCAGGGTGGCCGCGGCCGCTCCCGAGTCGACGGCCTCCGCGCATCGCGCCATCGCCGCCGGCAGGCTGACCGGCCCGGTCGTGGTCAGCGCCGCCGCGGCGTTGAGGAGCACCGCGTCGCGCACCGGGCCCGGCTCACCGTCCAGCAACTTGCGCATGACCCGGGCGTTGGCGGCGGCGTCCCCGCCGCGCAGCGCCCCCGGCTCGGGCCGGGCCAGCCCCAGCTCACGGGGATCGAGCACGTCGTGCGCCGCCACCCCGTCGCGGACCGTCCACAGTTGTGACGTGGTCGCGGTGCTGAGCTTGTCGAGGCCGTCGTCACCGCGCACCACCAGAGCGTTCGCCCCGCGCCGCCGGAGCACCTCGACGATCACCGGCAGCTTCCGGGCGTCCGCCACCCCGACCAGCCGGTACGCCGGAGCCACCGGATTGATCAGCGGCCCGAGCACGTTGAACACCGTCGGCACCCCCAGCTCGCGCCGCACCGGCCCGGCGTGCCGCATGCCCGGATGCACCCGTGGCGCGAAGAGGAAGCTGATCCCCGCCTCGGCGGCGATCTCGGCGCTGCGGGCCGGCGCCAGGTCCAGCGGCACCCCCAGCGCCTCCACCAGGTCGGCCGACCCCGCACTGGTCGCCGAGGCCGCCCGGCCGCCGTGCTTGACCACGGTGACGCCGGTCGCCGCGGCCACCACCGAGGCCATGGTGGAGATGTTCACGGCGTTGGTGCCGTCGCCCCCGGTGCCGGCGATGTCGAGACAGTCGCCGGGGACGCGTACCGGGGTGGCGGCGCGCAGCAGTGCCGTGACGAACCCGTCGATCTCGGTGGCCGTCTCGCCCTTGGCGCGCAGCGCCACGAGGAAGGCCGCGAGCTGCGCGGGCTGCGCCTCTCCGCTGATCACTCGTTCCATCGCCCAGGTGGCCGCGTCCGCGGTCAGATCGTCGTTCGCCAGCAGACGGGTGAGCAGTGCGGGCCAGGTGTTCATCGTTCGTCTCCGGAGGGTTCAGGCCTCACCGAAGACACAAAAAGGCCGCCTCGGGGAGGCGGCCTTTTCAGAAGGGGTCCGCCGGTCAGGCGGGCCACCAGGAAGTCATGCGGCAGACCATATCAGCGGACCGGGTTTCCCGCGGTCCGCAGGCTGTCCTTGACCTCGCCGATGGTCAGGTCTCCGAAGTGGAAGACGCTGGCCGCCAGCACCGCGTCGGCGCCGGCCTCGACGGCGGGCGGGAAGTGCGCCACCGCGCCCGCGCCGCCGCTGGCGATCACCGGGATGTCGACGACCGCCCGGACGGCCCGGATCAGGTCGAGGTCGAAGCCGGCTTTCGTCCCGTCCGCGTCCATCGAGTTGAGCAGGATCTCGCCCGCGCCCAGGGAGGCCACCCGCGCGGCCCACTCGATCGCGTCCAGCCCGGCGCTGCGGCGGCCGCCGTGGGTGGTGACCTCCCACCCGCTCGGCTGTTCCGCCGACCTGCGCACGTCCAGCGACAGCACGAGGACCTGGTTGCCGAACCGCTCGGCGATCTCCCGGATCAGCTCGGGGCGAGCGATCGCCGCGGTGTTCACGCCGACCTTGTCCGCTCCGGCCCGCAACAGCACGTCCACGTTCTCCACCGAGCGGACGCCGCCGCCGACGGTGAGCGGAATGAAGACCGTCTCGGCGGTGCGCCGGACCACGTCGAGCATGGTGCCGCGATCGTCGGAGGAGGCGGTCACGTCGAGGAAGGTCAGCTCGTCGGCGCCGGCCGCGTCATATGCCGAGGCCAGCTCCACCGGATCGCCGGCGTCGCGCAGGTCGACGAAGTTGACTCCCTTCACCACCCGCCCGGCGTCCACGTCCAGGCAGGGGATCACACGCACCGCGACCGTCATGCCTCAACCCTAACGAGTTCCCTGGCCGGGGCCGGTCGGGCCCGGACCAGTCCCAAAAGCACGCCCCCGATGACGAGGACGCCGCCGATCACGTCCACCGGGTAGACCGGCTCGCCGAGGACCAGGGCGGCCGACGCGATGCCGAAGAACGGGACCAGCATGGAGAACGGGGCGACCGTGGCCGCGCCGTACCTCTGCATGAGAAATCCCCAGCCGGCGAAGCCGGCGAGCGTGGAGACCAGCGCGATGTAGAGCAGAGCCAGCACCGCCTCGGTGTCGATCGCGCGCAGCGCGGCGAGGTCGGCGGCCGGGCCGTCGATCAGCAGCGAGAGGACCACGAGGGGCCCGGTGGCGAGCGCGCTGACCCAGACCATGAAGCGCAGGGTGTCCGGCGGCGACGCCTTGCGGGTGGCGACGTTCGACACGCCCCAGGCCACCGCCGCCCCGATGACCAGCAGGAAAGCGGGCAGGTTGGCGCCCATGCGGGTGGCTACGACGAGGACGCCGGCCACCGCCACGGCCAGGCCGGCGATCTGCACCGGGCGCGGCCGCTCACGCAGGAACAGGACCGCGAAAAGCATCGTGAAGATCGCCTGGCTCTGCAGCACCAGCGAGCTGAGCCCGGCCGGCATCCCGTTCGCCATCCCGGCGAAGAGCAGCGAGAACTTGGTGACGCCGAGAACCAGTGCGACGATCACGATCCACCGCCACGGGACCTGCGGGCGGCCCACCAGCAGCACCGCCGGGAAGGCGGCCAGCCCGAAGCGCAGCGCGGAGAAGAGCAGCGGCGGGAAGTGGTCCAGCCCGGCGTCGATGGCGACGAAGTTGACGCCCCAGACGGCCGCCACGGCGACAGCGAGGGCGAGGTCACGCGGTCTCATGGGCCCAGCCTCGGGGGCGCCGACCGTTAAGCACCAGCAAATAAACCTACACCGAGGATGTAGCATCGCTACATGATCGATCTGGGGCGGCTGCGCGCCCTGCACGCCGTGGCCAGTTACGGCACGGTCCTGGCGGCCGGCCAGGCCCTGCACTGTACGCCGTCCGCCGTCTCCCAGCAGATCTCCAAGCTGGAGCGCGAGACCGGCACCACCCTGGTCGAGAAGGACGGGCGGCGGCTGCGCCTCACCGAGGCCGGCCGGGTTCTCGCCGACCACGCCGAGCGTGTCCTGACCAGCGTCGACGAGGCGGAGGCGGCGCTCGCCGCGCACCGGGACACGGTCACCGGGCGGCTCACCGTGGCCGCCTTCGCGACCGCGTGCCGGGCCCTGCTGCCGCATGCGCTGCGCCGGCTGGCGACCGACCACCCGCAGCTCACCACCGGGCTGATCGAGGTCAACCCGCACGAGGGCGTGGAGCTGCTGCGCCGCGGTCACGTCGACCTGGCCGTGCTCGACGACTGGCCCGAGGTGGGCCTGCGCTATCCGGACTGCGTCACCAAGGTCCAGATCGGGGTGGACCATGCCGACCTGATCGTGCCCCAAGATCATCGACTGGCGGGGACGGCCACCCTGGAGGACGCCCGTGACGAGCGGTGGATCGCCGTTCGCGCCGGTGACGTCTGCTACGAATATCTGATCCGCAGCCTGCCGGGCGTGGTTCCGGACTTCCAGGTCGGCGAGTTCGAGACCCAGTTGACCTTGATCGCCGCAGGCCTCGGGGTGGGGCTCATCCCCAGGTTGGCGAGACCGGAACTCCCGGAAAACGTCCGGATAATTCAGATAAATCCGACTCCTACCCGCCGCGTGGTCGTCGCCTGGCGGGACTCAGCGGCGGCCCGGCCCGCCATCCGGGCCGCCGAGCAAGCGTTACGCGAAGCCTGGGCTCAGGCGGCCAGGACGTCGAGCGCCTCACGCACGGTGAAGGCGCCCGCGTAGAGCGCCTTGCCCGCGATCACACCCTCCACGCCGATCGGCTCCAGCGTGGCGAGCGCGCGCAGGTCGTCCAGCTTCGAGACGCCGCCGCTCGCGATGATCGGCTTGTCGGTGGCGGCACAGACCTCGCGCAGCAGGTCCAGGTTCGGCCCGCGCATGGTGCCGTCCTTGGTGATGTCGGTGACGACGTAACGGGACGCGCCGGCCTTGTCGAGCCGGGCCAGCACCTCGTACAGGTCGCCGCCCTCACGGGTCCAGCCCCGCGCGGCCAGGGTGCGGCCCCGCACGTCCAGGCCGATCGCGACCCGGTCGCCGTACTCGGCGCAGATCCGGTCGCACCACTGCGGGTCCTCCAGCGCGGCGGTGCCGATGTTGACCCGCTGCGCGCCGGTGGACAGGGCCCGGGTCAGCGACTCGTCGTCGCGGATGCCGCCGGACAGCTCCACCTTCACGTCGAGGCGGCGCACCACGTCGGCGAGCAGCTCGGCGTTCGAACCCCGGCCGAACGCGGCGTCCAGGTCGACCAGGTGGATCCACTCGGCGCCGTCGTTCTGCCAGGCCAGCGCGGCTTCCAGGGGGTCGCCGTAGGCGGTCTCCGAGCCGGCGGCGCCCTGCACCAGGCGGACGGCCTGGCCGTCGGCGACGTCGACGGCGGGCAGCAGTTGGAGGGTCATGTCTCTCCTAGAGAACGGGTTTCAGGCGCGGCGGCCGAGCACCACGACGACGAGGGCCGGCACAGCGAGGACGAGCATGGCGGTCAGGATGATGCGCAGGGCGAGGTCCGGGATCAGCGTCCAGACCGCGGCGACGGCCAGCATCGTGACGACCACGATCCCGATGCGCTGGCGCAGACTGCGGTGGTAGAGCCGGCCGCTGCGCCCCGGGCGGCGCGGGGTGATCCGCCGGCGGAAGGCGCGCAGGCTGTCGCGCCGCGCCACCTTGCGGGCGCGGGCGGCCTTCTCCTTCTCCAGGACGGCGAGCCGTTCGGCCCGCCGCCGCTGACGTTCCTTACTCAAGCCCGGCGACCCAGTTCCGCAGCAGTGCGTATCCGGCGTCCGCCGACTTCTCCGGGTGGAACTGCGCGGCGCTCAGCGCGCCGGCCTCCACCACGGCCGCGAACGGCAGGTCGTGGGCCGCGGTGGTCACCTCGGCGCCGGCTTGCGCCAGCGCTTCCAGATCCTGAGCGGCGTACGAGTGGACGAAGTAGAACCGGGTCTCCTCGTCGAGCCCGGCCAGCAGCCGCGACCCGGCCGGGGCGACCACCGTGTTCCACCCCATGTGCGGGATCCGCTCCGCGGCGAGCTTGGTGACCGAGCCGGGCAGCAGGCCCAGCCCCTTGGTCTCCACCCCGTGCTCCACACCGGAGTCGAACATGATCTGCATGCCCACGCAGATGCCGAGCACCGGTTTACCGGCGGCGACCCGCTCGGCGATCACCGGGCCGGCGCCGAGCTGCTCGATCCCGGCCATGCACGCCGCGTAGGCCCCGACGCCCGGCACGACCAGGCCGTCAGCGGCGGCCGCCGCGTCCAGATCGCTGGTCACCGTCACGTTTACCCCGGTGCGAGCGACCGCCCGCTCCGCCGACCGCAGGTTTCCCGACCCATAGTCCAGGATGACTACCTTCGGGGTTTCCTTCTGTTTTCCGCCGCGGGAAAGCTCAGCGTTCATCTACGCCTCCCCCGACGGCCACCAGGCGAACCCGCCCGCCGTGGCCAGCAGCGCCAGCACCGCGGTGAGCCCGATGCTGAACTTCGTGGCGTCCGCCTTCACCAGCTGGATCACGCCGCCGACCAGGATCCCGGCGAGCGCGAACAACACCAGCGAGATCACAGCACCCCCTTGGTGGAGGGCAGCGAGCCGGCGTTGCGCGGGTCGATCTCGACGGCCTCGCGCAGCGCCCGGGAGAACGCCTTGAACTGGGCCTCCACCACGTGGTGCGCGTCCGGGTGGCCGCCCGGGCGGCAGGCGCGCAGCACGTCCACGTGCAGGGTGACCTTGGCCGCGTGGCCGAACGCCTCGAAGATGTGCCGGGTCATGCTGGTCGCGTAGACCGGCCCGATGTACGGCACCAGCAGCGGCTCCTCGTGCACCACGTAGGGCCGGCCGGAGAGGTCCACGGCGGCCCGCACCAGCACCTCGTCCATCGGGATGGTGGCCGATCCGTACCGTCGGATGCCGCGCTTGTCGCCGAGCGCGCGGGCGAAGGCCTCGCCGAGCGCGATCGCGGTGTCCTCCATGGTGTGGTGCGAGTCGATCTCCAGATCGCCCTCGCAGCGCACGGTCAGGTCGAATCCGCCGTGCTTGGCGAGCTGGTTGAGCATGTGGTCGTAGAAGCCGACCCCGGTGTTCAGGTCGCCCTTGCCGGTGCCGTCGAGGTCGATCTCGATCAGCACCTTGGTCTCGTTGGTCACACGCTCGATACGCGCGGTGCGGCTCACGAAAGGATCTCCTCAGCAGCGTTCAGGAAAGCAGTCGTCTCGGTCTCGGTGCCGGCGGTGACCCGCAGCCAGCCGGCCAGGCCCACGTCGCGGATCAGCACACCCCGGTCGAGGAACGCCTGCCAGTCGGCTTTCTGATCGGGGGAAACGGCGAACAGCACGAAGTTCGCGTCGCTGTCCGCGACCTGAACACCGCGGGCCCGCAGGGTGGAGACGATCCGGTCGCGCTGGACCTTGATCTGCTCGACGGTGGCCAGCAGGGCGGCGCTCTGGGAGACCGCCGCCCGCGCGGCGGCCTGGGTCAGCGCACTCAGGTGATAGGGCAGGCGGACCAGCTGGACCGCGTCGATCACGGCCGGGTCGGCGGCGAAGTAGCCCAGCCGGCCACCGGCGAACCCGAACGCCTTGCTCATGGTCCGGGTCACCACCAGCCGCGGGTGCCCGGGCAGCAACTCGATCGCGCTGCGGGTGCCGCTCCGGGCGTATTCGAAGTACGCCTCGTCGACGAGCACCATGCCGCGCGCCGCCCCGAGCACCGCGTCGATCACCGACGGGTCCAGCGCGGTGCCGGTCGGGTTGTTCGGCGAGCAGAGGAACACCATGTCCGGATCGTGCTTCTCGATCTCCGCCACCGCGGCGTCCGGCCGCAGCCCGAAGTCGGGGTCGCGCAGCGAGCCGATCCAGCGGGTGCCGGTGCCGCCGGCGAGCAGCGGGTGCATCGAGTAGGACGGGCCGAAACCGAGCGCGGTGCGCCCCGGGCCGCCGAACGCCTGGAGCAGCTGCTGCTGCACCTCGTTGGAGCCGTTGGCCGCCCACACGCTCCGGTAGGTGAGGCCGTGCCCCAGGTACTCGGCGAGGTCGGTGCGCAGCGCCACCGCGTCCCGGTCCGGGTAGCGGTTCAGGTCGGCGAGCTCGGCGTCGAGCATCTTGCGCATCGCCTCGACCACCGGCTGCGGGACGGCGAACGCGTGCTCGTTGGTGTTCAGCCGGACCGCGACGTCGAGCTGCGGCGCGCCGTAGGGCGACTTGCCGCGCAGATCGTCCCGGATCGGCAGATCGTCGATAGTCGTCATCGGGCGAACCCCGGTCCGACTGCCCCGCCCGCCGCCCCGGAATTGGACCGAAAACGAGCTTTGACCGCGTCGCCGTGCGCCGGCAGGTCCTCCGCGTTGGCGAGCGCCACCACGTGCCCCGCGACGTCGCGCAGCGCCTCCTCGGTGTATTCCACGACGTGGATGCCACGCAGGAACGACTGCACCGACAGGCCCGACGAGTGCCGGGCACAGCCGCCGGTCGGCAGCACGTGGTTGGACCCGGCCGCGTAGTCACCGAGCGACACCGGCGCCCACGCGCCCACGAAGATCGCGCCGGCGTTGCGGACCCGCATGGCCCACTGCCGCGCGTCGCGGGTCTGGATCTCCAGGTGCTCGGCCGCGTAGGCGTCCACCACCGCGAGACCCTGCTCCAGGTCGTCGACCAGGACCACGCCGGACTGCTCGCCGGTCAGCGCGGTGCGCACCCGCTCCTCGTGCTTGGTGGCCGCGACCTGCTTGTCCAGCTCGACCTCGACCGCGTCGGCCAGCGCCGTCGAGTCGGTGACCAGGACGCTGGCCGCGAGGGGGTCGTGCTCGGCCTGGCTGATCAGGTCGGCGGCGACGTGCCGCGGGTCGGCGGTCTCGTCGGCCAGGATGGCGATCTCGGTGGGACCCGCCTCGGCGTCGATCCCGACCGTGCCGCGCAGCAGCCGCTTGGCCGCGGTCACCCAGATGTTGCCCGGCCCGGTGATGACGTCGACCGGCTCGCAGCGGTCGTCCTCGTCGGCGCCGGTGGAGCCGTAACCGAGCATCGCGATCGCCTGGGCGCCACCGACCGCGTAGACCTCGGTCACCCCGAGCAGCGCGCAGGCGGCGAGCACCCGCGCGTCCGGCAGGCCGTTGTTGGCGGCCTGCGGCGGCGAGGCCACCACCAGGCCCTCGACGCCGGCCTCCTGGGCGGGCACCACGTTCATCACCACGGTCGACGGATAGACGGCCAGGCCGCCCGGAACGTAGAGGCCGACCCGGCGCACCGGCACCCAGCGCTCGGTGACCGTGCCGCCGTCGACCACCTGCGTGGTCACGTCGGTGCGGCGCTGGTCGGCGTGCACCTTGCGGGCTCGCTTGATCACCTCGAGCAGGGCGGCGCGCACCTCGGGGTCGAGCGTCTCGGCCGCGGCGGTGATCGCCTCGGCCGGCACCCGCAGCCGGTCCAGCCGGACGCCGTCGAATCTCTCGGTCGCCTCCCGGATCGCGCTGAACCCATGCTGATGCACCGCCTCGACGACGGGACGAATCCGCTCGACCGCCACGGAGACGTCGAGCTGGGCACGAGGCAGCAGTCCGCGCGGGTCACGGCGTGAGCCGCGCAGGTCGATCCGATTCAGCACACGCCCAGTCTAGGCGGCCCCGGAATCGAGTTATCGCCCGCGACAGGCGGGCCCAGGCGTTGAGACACCAGCCACATCAGCCGGTTGACCAAGGTCGGTCGGCGACTAGGCTGAAAGCGTGAGCGATCGGCTGCCGGTGTTCCCGCTGAGCACGGTGCTCTTCCCCGGTCTGGTGCTGCCCCTGCACATCTTCGAGGAGCGTTACCGCACACTCGTGCGGGAGCTGGTGGCCCAGTCCGCGGAGACGCCGCACGAGTTCGGCGTGGTCACCCTCCGGCACGGCAGCGAGGTGGCGCCCGATCCCGGCGACGACACGGCCCCCACCGAGCCGCCGGTGTCCGCCGCCGATCTCTACGAGGTGGGCTGCACCGCCGAGCTGCGGCACGTCACCGAGCTGCCGGACGGCCGGTTCGACATCATGACCGTCGGCCGGCGGCGGTTCACCGTGCTCAGCATCGAGCAGGGCACCGCGCCCTACCTCACGGCGCAGGTCCGCTGGCTGCCGGAGGAGAACGCGGCCGACGAGACCGCCCACCTGCTGGCGCCGCGCGTGCTGACCGCCTTCCAGACCTATCTGGAGCTGCTGCGGCCCAACAGCGAGGTGCTCGACCAGGTTCCCGACGACCCGACGGTGCTGTCCCACCTGGTCGCCGCGACCGCACAGCTCACCGTCGAGGAGCGCCAGCTGCTGCTGGCGATGCCCGACACCGCCAGCCGGCTGCGCGCCGAGCTGCGCCTGCTCAATCGCGAGGCCGGCCTGCTGGCGCGGGTCCGGGCCGTCCCGGTCCCGCTCTCCGACCTGGCCCGGCCGGCCAGCCCCAACTGAGAAACCCCTTTTCGGTACGGGCTGCACCGCACCAACCGCACCGGCGGGCCCCGTGGCATGACCCGGGAGTGGGCCCCGTCCGTCAGGCGGGGCGGTGGGGATCGTGCGGCGCGGCCTCCGCCGGCGCCTGACCGGTCGCGGCGTCACCGTAGGCGGCGGGCTGGTGAGAGTCGCCGTAGGCGGGCTGGTCCGGGTCGTACCCGGGATGGGTGCCCGGGTGGTCCGGGCCGTAACCGGGCAGCATGCCCGGATGGTTGGGGCCGTAGCCCGGCTGCGCGCCCGGATGATCGAGATCCGGGTCGTTGGACCACCCGGCCAGCAGGGTGAGCACGATCGCCGCCGCGAAGGCCGGCACCAGCGTGGGCCCCAGCGAGTGCACCTCGGGCGGCGCCAGATAGGTGGAGCCCTGCGCGGCCGTGGCACGCCACTGCTCGTAACCGTCCCGGCCGATCAGCTCGCCGAGGAACGGCGCCACCCAGTGCCCGGCCGCCGCGGCCCCGAGCACGACGCCGAGCAGCAGGAACGGCCCCCGGTCGCGGCGCAGGACCAGCCAGGCGGTCACCGCCACCAGGATCCCGAAGGCCAGGCCGAGCAGGGTGAACCAGCCGTCGGCCGCCACGTACTGCTCCGGGGAGGGGTCGTTGACCACGACACCGCTGTCGCCGATGTCGATGACCGGCACCCCGGGGGCGAGCCACGCCCAGAGCAGCCCGAGCGGCACGCCGAGGGCGCTGATCACGGCCGTGGTCACGACGGCGACGGTCAGGCTGCGGCGCCACGGGCGGCGGCTGCCGTACTGAACTCCCCACCGCCGCGCCGACCATCGTCCGGGCTGGTCGGCGCCGAACGGCGGCTCCTCACTCGGGTGCACCCTACGATCCTTCCAGATCGGCCACGGCCGTCAGGCCACGGCCGAGGGACCGAGGATCATTTTCAGGTCGGCCCGCAGCGCCGGGGTCGCCGCGACGCGGACGCCGCCGAGGCGCATCACCGTGGTCCGGCTGCCGTTCTGCAGGTGGACGTGCACCTCGGTGTCGCCCGGATGGCTCACCAGGATCTCCTTGAGCTCGTCCACGAGCGGCGGCGTGCACCGGGTGATCGGCATCGTGAGGGTGACCGGCTTGGTGTCCGGGTTGTGGGTGATGTCCGGGATGGACATGTCCATCGCCATGATCCGCGGGGTGTCGTCGCGCCGGTCCACCCGGCCCTTGACCACCACGATCGCGTCCTCGGCGATGTACTGCCCGACCAGCTCGTAGGTGTTCGGGAAGAAGAGCGCCTCGACGCCACCGGCCAGGTCCTCCAGGGTGGCCGAGGCCCACGCGCGGCCCTGCTTGGTGATCCGGCGCTGCACCCCGGTGAGGATGCCGGCGAGCGTCACCACCTGGCCGTCCGGGACCGAGCCCTCCTCGTTGAGCGCGGCGATGCTGGTGTCCGCCGCGTTCTGCAGCAGCACCTCCAGGCCGGCCAGCGGGTGGTCGGAGACGTAGAGGCCGAGCATCTCCCGCTCAAAGGCGAGCTTGTCGCGCTTGTCCCACTCGCTGTCGCCGATGGTCGGCATGGCCACCGTGGAGGACACCCCGGAATCGGTGTCCCCGAAGGCGCCGAAGAGGTCGAACTGGCCGGCCGCCTCGTTGCGCTTGACGTCCGCGTACGCGTCGATGGCCTCGGCGTGCACGGCCAGCAGGCCCTTGCGGCTGTGCCCCATCGAGTCGAAGGCGCCCGCCTTGATCAGCGATTCGATCGTCCGCTTGTTGCAGGCGACCGCGTCGACCTTGGACAGGAAGTCGTAGAAGTCGTTGTATTCCGACTTCTCCTTGCGGCACCGGACGATCGCCTCGACCACGTTGCCGCCGACGTTGCGGACCGCGCCGAGACCGAACCGGATGTCCTTGCCGACCGGGGTGAACGGGCCCGCCGACTGGTTCACGTCCGGCGGCAGCACCTGGATGCCCATCCGGCGGCACTCGGCCAGATAGACCGCCATCTTGTCCTTGTCGTCGCCGACACTGGTCAGCAGCCCGGCCATGTACTCCGCCGGGTAGTGCGCCTTCAGATACGCCGTCCAGTACGACACCAGTCCGTACGCCGCGGAGTGCGCCTTGTTGAACGCGTAGCCGGCGAACGGGACCAGCACGTCCCAGACCGCCTGGATCGCCTCGTCGGAGTACCCGTGCTCGCGGCAGCCGTCGCGGAACGGGACGAACTCCTTGTCGAGGATCTCCTTCTTCTTCTTACCCATGGCGCGGCGCAGCAGGTCGGCCTGGCCCAGGCTGTAGCCGGCGAGAATCTGCGCGGCACGCTGCACCTGCTCCTGATAGACGATCAGGCCGTAGGTCGGCTCCAGGATCTCGCGCAGCGGCTCCTCCAGCTCCGGATGGATCGGGGTGATCTCCTGGAGCTTGTTCTTGCGCAGCGCGTAGTTGGTGTGCGAGTCGACACCCATCGGACCGGGACGGTACAGCGCCAGGACGGCGGAGATGTCCTCGAAGTTGTCGGGCTTCATCAGCCGCAGCAGCGACCGCATCGGGCCACCGTCGAGCTGGAACACACCGAGCGTGTCACCGCGGGCGAGCAGCTCGTACGCCGCCTTGTCGTCCAGCGGCAGGGCCAGCAGATCGAGCTTCTCCCCGTGGTTGAGCTCGATGTTCTTGTTGGCGTCGTCGATGATCGTCAGGTTCCGCAGGCCCAGGAAGTCCATCTTGAGCAGGCCGAGCGTCTCGCAGGTCGGGTAGTCGAACTGCGTGATGATCACGCCGTCGGTGGCCCGGCGCATCAGCGGGATGTGGTCGATGATCGGCTCGGCAGACATGATCACGCCGGCCGCGTGCACACCGGTCTGCCGGATCAGGCCCTCGATGCCGCGCGCGGTGTCGATGACCTTCTTGACGTCCGGGTCGGTCTCGTAGAGCGAGCGGATCTCACCGGCCTCGTTGTACCGCTTGTGCTCCTTGTCGAAGATGCCGGAGAGCGGGATGCCCTTGCCCATCACGTCCGGCGGCATGGCCTTGGTGATCCGGTCGCCGACCGCGAACGGGTAACCCAGCACCCGGGCCGAGTCCTTGATCGCGGCCTTCGCCTTGATCGTGCCGAAGGTGGCGATCTGCGCGACCCGGTCGTCGCCCCACTTCTCCGTCACGTAGCGGATGACCTCACCGCGCCGGCGCTCGTCGAAGTCGATGTCGACATCGGGCATCGAGACCCGCTCGGGGTTGAGGAACCGCTCGAAGATCAGGCCGTGCGGGATCGGGTCGAGGTCGGTGATGCCCATCGCGTACGCCACCAGCGAGCCCGCCGCGGAACCACGGCCCGGGCCGACCGCGATGCCGTTGTTCTTCGCCCACTGGATGAAGTCGGCGACCACCAGGAAGTACGCCGGGAAGCCCATCTGGATGATGACGCCCAGCTCGTACTCCGCCTGCTTGACGTGGCTCTCCGGGATGCCGTCCGGGAAGCGCCGGCGCAGACCCTCGAAGGCCACGTGCCGGAAGTACTCCTCCTCGGTGTAGCCGTCCGGGATGGGGAACCGGGGCATCAGGTTCTTGAAGGTGAACATCCCGTCGACGTCCACCTTCTCGGCCACCAGCAGGGTGTTGCGGCAGCCCTCCTGCCAGGCGTCGGAGGAGTCGACGGCGCGCATCTGGTCGGCCGACTTCACGAAGTAACCGTTGCCGTCGAACCGGAACCGGTTGGGGTCGGCCACGTTGCTGCCGGTCTGCACGCACAGCAGCACGTCGTGCGCCTCGGCCTGCGCCTCGTAGGTGTAGTGCGAGTCGTTGGTGACCAGCGGCTTGATGCCGAGCTTCTGCCCGATCTCCAGGAGGCCGTCGCGGACCCGCTTCTCGATGGAGAGGCCGTGGTCCATGATCTCGAGGAAGTAGTTGTCCTTCCCGAGCGCTTCCTGGTACATCGCCGCGGACTTGAGCGCCTCGTCGAACTGGCCGAGCCGCAGCCGGGTCTGCACCGCGCCGGACGGGCAGCCGGTGGTGCCCATGATGCCCTCGGCGTGCTCCGCGATGATGTCGAAGTCCATCCGCGGGTACTTACCGAGCTGACCCTCGATGGAGGCCCGCGAGTTGAGCCGGAACAGGTTCTTCAGGCCGACCGCGTTGCGCGCCCACATGGTCATGTGCGTATACGCACCGTTACCGGAGACGTCGTCGCTCTTCTGCTCCGGGCGGCCCCACTTGACCCGGCTCTTGGTCAGTCGCGAGTCGGGCGCCACGTAGGCCTCGACGCCGATCACCGGGATCAGATCGGCGGCTTTTGCCTGCGTATAGAAGTCATAGGCCCCGTGCATGTTGCCGTGGTCGGTGATCGCGGCGGCCGGCATGCCGAGCCGTTTCGCCTCGCCGAGAAGTTCCTTGACCCGGGCCGCCCCGTCGAGCATCGAGTACTCAGTGTGTACATGGAGATGCACGAACGAGTCGGACACCTAGACCCCCCTCAAGTCGACGGCCCCGGAATCCTAGCCGAGATTATTCGGCGAAGGGCTCCAGCATGACGGACGCGGCACGAAGCCACGCCTGCCTCGTCTCGTTCTGCAGATCCGCGTACTCGATCGAGGAGCCGACCTCGAGCGCCGGGTCGTACGGCACCACGGCGACCGCCCGGGTCCGGGTGGCGAAGTGCTTCTTGAAGTCCTCCAGCAGCGGCAGGTGACCCGGCGACGGGCAGGAGATCAGCGTCACGGCGTTCGCCACCATGTCACCCATCCCGCTCTCCTCGAGCACGTCGAGCATCCAGTCGGCGGTGAACGCGGCGTCCTCCCGCGGCACCGTGGTGATCACCAGCTGGTCGGCGGTCCGCATGACCGTCTGCCAGTTCACGCTCTCCACGTTGTTGCCGGTGTCGACGCAGATCACGTCGTGGGTGCGGCGCAGCAGGTCCGTCACCCGGCGCACGGTGTCCTGGTCGAGGCGCTGGGCGAACCGCGGGTTCTCCTCGCCGGCCAGCACGTCGTAGGAGCCGTCCGAGGCGTGCCGCAGGTAGGCGTCGAGCTCCTGCAGCAGCGCGTCGCCGTGCAGGCTCTCGATCCGCATCAGGTCGGCGAGCAGATGCTTGATGGTCCGGGCGTGGCGGGCGCTGCCGGCCCGCAGGCCGAGCGTGCCGCGCAGCTCGTTGTCGTCCCAGGCCAGCACGCCCCGGCCGCGCACGCTGCCGATGGTGGCCGCGGCGAGCACGGTGGCGGTGGTCTTGTGCACGCCGCCCTTGGGGTTGGCGAACGCCAGCACGCGCGGCTTGCCGAGCTTGCGGCGCATCACCGCGACGGCCCGGTCCAACCCGTCGTCGCTGCGGGTCTGGCGCCACTCGATGCGGGCCGCC
>NZ_JBEZZB010000097.1:0-39899 GCF_040638955.1 Actinoplanes sp. NPDC024001 | reverse complement strand
GCCCTCGCCGGCCTGACCGCCGTCGGCGGTAACGGTGGTGCGCCAGCCGACGAGACCGTCGTGCCGGCCCAGCGGCGAGCCGGCGAACTCGGCCGGCGCCGGCCGCAGCACGCACGCCTCGGCGACGAGCTGATCGGCGGGGACGGCGGCGAAGAACGCGGGCATGCTGACCCGGCCGGCGTCGCCGGTGCGCGGGTCGAACTCCTGCCAGCGCCAGCCCCACACCCCGGACTCGTCGCGCACGTGGTCGCACCGCCAGAACGCCTGGCCGTCGCCGGCCAGCGGGTGGACGTCGTCCGGCCCGCGCGTGTCACCGGCGTGCACCGGCCGGGACCCGGTGGTGAGCCCGCCGCCGGGGATCGGCAGCGGCTCGAGGGGCACTCCCCAGCCGGCCCGGCCGGCCCGCCAGTCGCCGTCGACCAGCTCACCGGGCCGGGACGACCAGTACGCCACCGGGCCGCTCTCCCCGGTCCAGGCGACCAGCAGCTCCCCGTCGGTGTAGAGGCAGCTGGTCTGCGAATAATGCCGCGGCGCGTGCGGGTCGCCGGGCGGCGGATAGCGGAAGAAGTGCTCGGTGGCCGTGCCGTCGGGAGCGATGACGTAGGCCACCTGCTGGTCGTGCACCACCAGCTCGGGCCAGGACTGGCCGATCCGGATGGCCTTGACCTGCTGGGTGGCGCTCTCGTAAGCCGGCCAGGACAGCTCGGCCAGCAGACCGGCCCGCAGCGTGCGCGCCAGCACGGCGGGCACGTCGATCTCCGGCAGCCGGCGGAACCCGTCGGGTGCGAGCGCCATCCCGGCCGCGGACCAGAGCGGGGCGAGGCCGGTCAGGTCGTGGTCGAGGCTGGTGACCGTGCCGCCGCCGGCCCGCGCCGACTGCTCCATGACCATTTCGATCAGGACCTCGCGGACACCGGCCGCGCCGAACGCCTGGTCCAGCGTCTGCTCGGGCAGCGCCGGGCTGGTCAGCGCCTGACCGGAGCGCAGCCGCAGAAGCGCCGTGCGGACCTCGCGGGCGAGCACGGGACGCAGCCGCTGATCGGCGGCGATGGCGGCCAGATCGCGGCGGCCCGGCCCCTCGTCGGTCACCCACCGGGTCAGGTCGAAGCCGAACTCGATCCGCTCCGCGCCCGTGGTGGGGCGGACCCCGCCGCTCAGGCACAGGTCGAGCACGTCCGGCTCGGCGCCCCGGTAGCCGGCCGTGAACCGCACCCCGTCCTCGCCGGCGAGCCGGGGCAGCAGCCGCTCCACCAGCGACAACAGCGTCGCGTTACGCGGTTTGCCGTGCCGGCCGGCGAGGACCCGCTCCAGCCACCGGCTCGCCGAACCGGCCGCGGGCACGCCGGCGATCAGATCGGCGGCGGCGCCGGAGTCCTCCAGCAGCTCGAGCCACTGCGACGTCATGTCGGTGCCGTAGCCAGGCGGATCCGGCACGATCGCCAGCAGCCGGGCGCGCACCTGCGCGTCCCGCTTGCCGAGCCGGACCAGGCTCTTGCGGTAGGACCTCCAGACCGAGGGCGTGGCCCGGGCCATCGCCGGATAGCTCAGCAGCTGTGCGACCACCTCGTCGGCCTGCTGCTCGGCGTCGAGTCTCGCCGCTTTCGCCAGGCGGGCCAGGTCGGCGGCCATCGAGGCGTGCGGAGGCAGGCCGCCCGCCACCCGTCGCAGGGCGAGGGTCTTGACCAGCTCATAGGCCTCCGGGGCGGGGCGCCGGCCGACGACGCCACGCGCGTATTCCGCGAGCATGGCTGCGGTCAGCGCGCCGGCGAACGCGAACTCCAGGTGCACGTCGCGCACCCGGTCCTCGTCGACGGTCAGGCCGTGCACCTGCTCGGCGCGGCGGGCCTCGGTGAAGCACGTCCCGGCCATGCGCTGGTTGTCGGCGGCCAGGAAGGCCCGCCCGGCCTGCTCCCAGAAGGTCGGCAGGAACGCCGGCACGGCCGCGCCGAGCCGCCCGGCGAGGACCTCGTAACCGTCCTTGGCGTTGCCCGGTTTGCTGCGGGCGACCCGGGTGAGCTTCTCCATCTCCTTGACCAGCGCCAGCGCGTGCCGCCCGTTGGCCGGGTCGTGCACCAGCGCCCACGCCGGGAAGCCCAGCGCCTGCCCGCGGGCGTGACCCACCTCGACCGGCGCGGCGGACGGGGCGAAGCCGAGGAACTCCATGGTGAGGTCCTCGGCCGGGCCGAGGGTGGCGCCGACGAGCCGCACGACGGTGCGTTCCGCCAGCACCGGATGCCGATAGGCCCGGGCGGTCATCGTGTCCACCCCGGCGGCCGCCGGGTGACCGGTCAGGATCGCGCCCGCCTCCAGCAATGCCTCGCTCATGCCGCCACCTCCGCTGTGCCCCGGCGTCGCCGTGAACTCGCGACCGAGCCGGCTGATTCGCTCGCAAGCTCGCTCATTGGCCGTCCTCCTCGTCGACGACCCGGCCGGCGTGCAGCGCCGCGGCCATCCGCATCCCCTCCGACCAGGCCACCGGTGGCACCTCGCCGGGGGCGATCGCCTGCCCGGCCGCGTCGGTGAACGTCAGCTCGTCGGTCAGCGCCTCGAACGACGGGTCGCCGTCACCGATCCACACCGAGGCGACGACCGTGCGGCCGGACTCCCACACCCGGCAGACAGCGGTGCCGCCCTGCACCCGATAGCCCGCGGCGACGGCCCGTGACTGCACGTGCCGCAGCTCCTTGAACCGGGCGCCGGCGAACCTGCCGAGCTCGCGCCGCTGCTCGGCCTCGGTGGCCGGCTTGCGCCACACCTCGCGGAACAGCTGCACCAGCCCCTGCTCCACACCGAGGTCGGCGGCGAACTCCCGAAGATCGTCCAGATCGGGCAGCAGCACCGGGTGCGGGACGGCGACCGTCTCCGCGGTGATCCGCGCGGACTCGCCGTCGAGGTCGACGACGCCCAGGCCCTTGGCCTCGTCGGCGTCGCGCAGCAGGCCGGCGGCCGCCACGTCCCACTCGCCGGCGGCGGTGATCGGCACGACCACGGCGTCGCGCAGCAGCGCCCGCCACGCGTCGTCGGCCCAGACCTGCGCGATCACGGCGGCCGGCACCGGCAGGGAACGGATCATCCAGCGCTCGGCCTCGGCCCGGCAGGACGCCTCGTGCCGGCGCAGCCACTCAATGAGCTGCCGCAGGCCGAGCACCACCTCGTGGTCCCGCAGCGCTTTCGGCAGGCTCTTGAGCGGCTTGCCCTGCGCGGTCCGCGCGACGACCTTGCCCCGGTCGACGCTCACCTCATAGTCGGCACCTGCCGGCACCCAGCCCATCGACATCCCCTCACCGAAGCGTGCCGCGGATTGTGCCAGCCACCACCGACATTTTCGGTGGCGCCCGTGGTGAACCGGTTCAGAAGGCGCAACCCGAGCCGATTGACAGACGTTGATTGGACGCCTAGCGTCGCTGGTGGGAAAGCGCTTACCCGCACTACAAGCCACAGGTGATCCCCGCGCCTGTGACGCCGTCCCCCACCGCACGCGGCATCCCCGTGCTCCGTGCCGCAACCCCGGCCCGATGTCGCACCCGCGTCGGGCTTCCGGCCGGCCGGCGGCCCAGGCCGCCGGCCGGCTTCAAGATCTCAAACCGTCGACGTACGCGTTCTCCACAGTCCCGGGCCACCCGCGCGATCCCGCCACCCGGTCGCGGCCTCCAGCGCGACCGCCGGGCGTGAGCAGCGGGGCACGCTCACACCAGCCGCAGCCGCCGCCCCGCCACCCCGATCCGCACCCGCTGGCCCCAGGACAGCTCCAGCGCGTCCGCCTCGACCCCGTCGGCGAACACCACCAGCCGCTCCGACTCGCTGGTCAGCTCCAGTTCATCGCGGCCGTCGAGCACCCCGGCCACGAGCGAGACCCCGGTCGCTGGGGAGGGCCACGCCTCCCGCACGAACCAGCACAGCCGCGGATCCTGTGGCGCCGGGGCGCCCGGCGCCGAGGCACGGGTCAGCGCGATCGACGCGCACCACCCGGTGGCCCCGGTCCCGGTGCCGACGATCAGCCCGGACGACGACTGCCGTTCCCGCCCGCCGGCGGCCACGGTCGAGCCGACCGAGGAGCCGGCCGAGGACGGGGTCATCGACGAGGCCACCGTGTCCGCCCCGGGCACCCCCAGCACGTACCGCGCGGACTGGTGCCCGTGGTGGCCCACGTAGATCTCGTTCAGCCCGTACAACTCCTGACCGTCGTCGAGCCGGGCCGCGACCATCGTGCGCTCCTCGGTGGCGAACGGGCTGCGCAGCAGGCCGGCCACCGCGCCCGGGCGGTGCCGGACCAGCACGCCGGCGTTGCGGCCGGGCTCCGGGTCGACGCCGATCACCGGCTGTCCGTCCAGGTATTTCGCCACGTTCGCCACCAGGCCGTCCGGGCCGACGGCGACCACCACGTCCTCCGGCGCGAACAGGAACCGCGGCAGATCGGCCCGCTCCACGTGCCCGCGCCGCCAGTCGCCCGGCACCGCCGCGCCCACCTCGGTCAGCGCGGCCCGCAGCGCCTGGTGCCGCTCGTCCACCTCGGCCAGGTCGCGGCCCCGCTGCCGCAGGAAGAACGCGGCCGCGCCCCGGGTGCCGTGCCGGGCGAGCAGCTCGTCGAGCTCGCTGCGCCGCGACACGATCACCACGCGCGGGGTGAGGGTGCTCATCCGAGCCGCCCGACCAGCTTGCTGATCAGGTCCGGCGTCACCGTGACTTCGTTGATCTGGGGCAGCTGCCCGGCGAACTCCTTGAGGGCCAGGGCCTGCAGGACGGCCGGGGGCAGATCCCGGTACGCGGCCAGGCGCGCCGCCTCCGCCTCCGCCTCGGCCAGCCCCACGACCCGCGCTCCGGCGGCGCGGGCGTCGTCGCGTACCCGAGTCGCGTCGGCCTCGGAACCTGCCTGCCGGCGGGTGCGTTCGGCAGCGGCCACGCTGGCGACCTCCTTGCGGGCCGCGTCCGCGCGGGCCGCGACCAGCTGGGTCTCGGCGTCCAGCTCGGCCTCCCGGCGGGTGTTCGCGCCGTGCTGCTCGACCAGCTCCTGCTCCCGGCGGGCCAGCTCGATCTTGCTCTGCAGCTCGTTCTCGGCGATCGCCTGCTCCTGCTGCACGGCGTGCGCCCGCCGCGCGTAGGTCGCCCGGTCGGCCTCCTGCTGCACCTGCTCGCGGGTCGGGGTCTGCAGGGCCCGCTCCAGGTCGGGCTCCGGGCGGATCGCCACCACGCGGGCGCTGACCACCGACACGCCCGTCTCGGTGAGCCGCGGGTCGGCGGCGAGCGCGTCGGCCACCGACGCCCGGACGCCCGCGATGCCCGTGGTCAGCGCCTCGGCGAGCGGCAGCCGGGCGATCAGGTCGAGTGCCGGCTGCTGGGCCAGCTCGGCGAGCAGCCCGGCGACCTGGTCGAGCGGCTGCCCGCGCCAGGTGCCCCGGTAGGGGTCGATCGAGAAGTCCAGCCGGCCCGCCGCCGCGGCCGGGTCGCTCACCCGGTAGGTCACCGTGGCCTGCACGGTCACGTCGGCGAAGTCCTCGGTGCGGGCGTGGAAGAGCAGGGGCAGCTCGCGGTCGTCGACCGGCACCTCGGACAGGGCCGCGGTCAACGGCCGGTACCAGAACGAGAGCCCCGTGCCGGCCCGCTTCGCCCGGCCGCGCACCGTGTGACTGACCCAGGTGGTCGGCGCCGCCCGCAGGTGCCGCAGGTGCAACCGTCGTGTCACGTCAGCCATGTCTTGCCGTCCCCTCCACGTTATTTCGTCAAGGTGACGATAAAGGCTGTCGGGTATTGTCGTCAACATGACGCTAAACATGGCGGCGGTCACTGTGGATCTCGTGCTGCTGACCATCCGCGGCGGGACCCTGCAGGTGCTGCTGATCAGGCGCGGCATTCCGCCGTTCGAGGGGCAGTGGGCGCTGCCCGGCGGGTTCGTGCTGCCCGACGAGGATCTCGACGGCGCCGCGGTGCGGGAGCTGCGCGAGGAGACCGGGCTCGACCCGCGGGCCGGCCACCTGGAGCAGCTCGGCGCCTACGGCGCCGTCGGCCGGGACCCGCGGGGCCGCGTCGTCACCATCGCCTACCTGGCGCTGCTGCCGGACCTGCCGGCCCCGGTGGCGGGCAGCGACGCCGCCGGCGCGGCCTGGCAGCCGGTGGAGTCGGTGGGCGCGCTGGCCTTCGACCACGAGCGGATCCTGGGCGACGGCCTGGAGCGGGCCCGGGCCAAGCTCGAGTACACGCCGCTGGCCACGGCGTTCTGCCCGCCGGTGTTCACGGTCGCGGAGCTTCGCGGGGTCTACGAGACGGTGTGGCAGACGCGGCTCGACCCGCGCAACTTCCATCGCAAGGTGACCGGTGCGGAGGGGTTCGTCGAGCCGACCGGGCAGACCGCGATCCGGGACCGGGGGCGGCCGGCCCAGCTGTTCCGCCGTGGTCCGGCCAAGCTGCTGCACCCGCCCCTGCTGCGGCCGGCGAGCGCATGAACTACTGGTGGCGGTGGCCGTTTCCGGACGACGGCGCGTTCTGGGCGTGGGCGATGGACCCGTACGCCGAACTCGACAGCCAGGACGAGGACCTGCTGCTCACCAGCCCGTTCGGCTGGCGGCTGCTGATCGCCGCGGCGGACCGGGCGGACTGCCCGAAGAGCGCGTACTGCTGCCGGATCGTCGAGAACGGCGCGGTGCAGGCGTCGCGGGTGGACGACGAGCAGGTGCTGGACCTCCTGCGCGCGGCAAGGGCCCAGGCGGCGGGCGGGACGCAGCCGCACACCCTGCGGCTGGGGGAGTACATCGAGCGGCTGTTCGGCTACCGGGCGGCGCGCGGGCCGGTCAAGCGGGCGCGCGCCGAGCAGATGGCTGCCGATCTGCTCGCCGGGCCGAGCGCGCAGGCGCAGATGGCGGAGCTCGGCCACAGCGGTTGGTTGCAGACGCGGGTGACTGCGAAGGGCCGGCACTGGATGAGCGTTCGCGCCGGCGGCGAGGGTCCCTACCTCTACGTCAATCGCCGCTCCGGCGCCTGGCGGCTGTCCCGCCGCCCCCTCACCGACGCGGAGGAGTCCGCCCTCTAGCGGAGGCGGCCGGAAGGTACCCCGGCGAGGGACCGGGGTGTGGCGGTTGTTGCGGCCGCGCACCCGATCGCTACCGTGTTGAAAATGAAAATCGCTTTTACTGGCAAGGGTGGCAGCGGCAAGAGCACCCTGGCCGCTCTCTTCGTCAACCACCTGCGGGCCGCCGGCGAGCGGGTCCTCGCGATCGACGCCGACGTCAACGTGCACCTCGCGCCGCTGCTCGGGGTGACCGCCGAGCCGGCCGGCGCGCTGTCGCACCCGGACAACGTGCGCTCGGTGCGCGGGCACCTGATCGGCACCAACGAGCGCATCGCCGGGGTGGAGCACTTCGTCGCGACGACGCCGCCGGGTCCCGGCTCGCGCCTGGTGACGCTCGCCGAGGACGACCCGGTGCTGGCGCGGCACGCGGCGGCGCTCGACCCGCGGGCGCACGTGCTGCACGTCGGCACCTACGAGGCCAAGGACATCGGCGCGGGCTGCTACCACGGGCATCTGGCGATCCTGGAGAACCTGCTCTCGCACCTCGACCTCGGCGCCGGGGACTGGGTGGTGTGCGACATGGTCGCCGGCACCGACGCGTTCGCGAACTCGCTGCACGCGCAGTTCGACGTGATCGTGGTGGTGGCCGAGCCGACCCCCGAGTCGGTGTCGGTGGCCCGCCGCTACCGGGAGCTGGCCGAGGCGGCCGGGGTGGCCGACGTGCTCGCGGTGGTCGGCAACAAGGTCGCCGACGAGGTGGACCGTGACTATCTCGTCCGTGAGCTGGGCGCGGAACCGCTGGCGGTGCTGACCAACCAGGCCGGGTTGCGCCGGGCACGGCAGGCCGGTGTCCCGCCGCACCCGGCGGATCTCGACGACGCCTCGGCGCTGCGCGCCATCGCCGACCACGCGCGGCCGATGACGGCGGCCCGGCGCGAGCAATTGATGCGTACGCTCCACGTGCGCCTGGCCGGGAAGGGCTGGGTCCGCAGCGCCCACGGTGACGTGACCAGCCAGCTGGGCCCCGTCCCGGTCTGACGCACCGCAGAATCGCCGGAAGCGGCGGCGCGAACGCCCGGCATGCGGCACGCTCGTCGGGTGATGGGAACCGCCGACCGGTACGCCTGGTTTCCCCAGCGGTATGCCCGGCTGAGCCGCTCCTACTGCCTGACGCTGGTCGCCGACCTCTCGGTGGCCGAGGTGGTCCGCCGGCTGGACGGCCGGAACCCGATCGAGATGCCCGGCCTGGCCGTGGTGCACGACAACGCGGAGACGGTCGCCGCCGGGCTGCCCCAGGAGTACGCACGGCTCACCGGCGAGGTCCCGGCGGGGTACGCCGAGTACGCCGCCCGGCTGCGCGACGAGCACCTGGCGGCGGTCGCGGCGATCAACGGCTGGACGATGCTGATCGAGAACCGCGGTTTCGTGGGCGTCGACCCGCACCGGGCGGCGCGGCTGTCGCGCGGGGTCACGCTGGTGGCGCACAGCGCGGCAGCCGGCCGGCGCCGGTTCCTGTGGATGTACGACGGGAGCGTTCAGCTGGCGCTGGACCCGGGCGACCCGGCGAGCCCGACCGGCCCGGAGTGCGAGAGCCAGCGCCCGATCCTGGAGGAGGTCGGCTTTCCCGGCCCGGGCACGGCGCTGGCCTACGCCGACTATCTGACCGGCGTGCGGTTCGACCCGGACACCCTGGTCGACGCCTTCTACCTGTGCGTCACCGTGCCGGACGAATGACCGGAAGCAGATGGCGGCGGACCAGTTCGAGGGCCGGCCGCCAGTCCGCCGGCAGCGCGTCGCGCGGCGGCGGCCCGAACTCGAATTGCGGGTCGCCGGTGGTGACGACGACGGCGTGCGGCAGCACGACGACGTGCTGGCCGGCCCACCCGCCGGCCAGCACCATGCCGTCGCCGGCCCAGATACCCATGCCGTAGGGCATCTGCTCGGGTGGGCCGCCGGCGGTGTGCGGCCGCGTCATCTCGGCGTGGATCGCGTTGGTGCGCCACTGCTCCCCGAGCCGGCCCAGCGCGTCGGCGGACAGCCGCAGGTGCGCGAACCCGTAGCTGACGCCGTCGGGATCGGCGGGCCAGTGCGCGTCCGTGATGCCGAGCGGGCGGAAGACCTGGTCGGTGGCGTAGTCGGCGAGCGGCCGGCCGAGCACCCGGCCCAGACCGGCGGAGAGCAGGTGGTAGGCGCCGTTGTCGTACCGGAAGGTGGTGCCCGGCTCGTCGAGGCGCGGCGCCGCGGCGATCCGCGCCACCCGGCCGTGCGGCAGCGCCATGACCTCGTCGATGTCCCACGGCCCGTCGACCACGCTGCCGCGGGTCATGGTGAGCAGATGCCGCCACGTCTGGCCGCGCGCCGGGGTGTCGCGCAGTTCCGGCAGGACCTCGTGGAGCGGTTCGTCCAGACCCGGCAGCAGCCCCTGAGCCGCGGCTACGCCGTACACCGTGGCCAGCACCGACTTGGTGACCGAGAAGATGTCCGCGACCACCGGACCGCCGAAATGCCGGTCGAAGACCGGCTCGCCGTGCAGCAGCACGCGCAGGTGCGTGGTGTGGGCATAGCGGGGATCGCGGGCGATCTCGTCACTGATCCGGCGGCACGCGCCGATCACCTCGGGCTCGGTCACGGGTCGCACGATAGCGGGCGGCCGGGTAAATTGAGCGGCGCGCGTTGGGTACGCGCCGCGACTCGCCGGAAGGCCGGAGGCCACCCCACGGATGCCGTCGCTCCGTGCCCGTGCGAGTCCGGGCGTCGAGCTGAGGTGCTCCGATGAAGACGCTGCCCGACAATCCCGATCTCGGCCACCTGCGCCGTCAGGCGAAAGATCTCCTCGCCGGCCTGCGCGAGCTGCGGCCCGGCGCGACCCTCGCGGACGCGCAGGCGTCCCTCGCCGATCAGTACGGCTTCCGCACCTGGACCGAGCTGAAGGCCGAGGTGGACCGCCGCCAGGGGCAGGCCGAGGTGGCCGCCCCCGAGCTGGCCCGCCGGATCACCGCCCGGTTCGGGCTGGGCGAGCCGGCCGGCGAGATGCGCTCACTGTCCCGCCCGGACGAGGTCGGCCGCCGCTGGCTGCTGCCGACCACCCGCGGCCGGTTCACCGCCCGCACCGTCGACGACGTCTACCCGGTGACCGACGGCACGGCGAACGCCCGTTTCCAGGAGGCCGCGGCCCGGGCCGGGGTGCTGCTGCCGGCGCCGGTGCGCAGCACGGACGGCGCGGTGGTCGAGCGGATCGACGGCTCCTCCTGGCGGGTCTACGAGTGGCTGCGCACCGGCCCGCCCCTGGTCGCCCCGGTCAGCGCCCCGATCACCCGCGCCGTCGGTGCGGTGCTCGCCACCGTCCACGGCCTGGCGATCCCGGCGGGCTCCCTCTGCCCCTGGACGTCGACGCGGCTCGCCGGCCGCAGCTGGCCCGAGGTCGCGGACCTGGCCACCGCGAAGGGCGCACCGTGGGCGCCGGTCCTGGTCGCCGCGCTGCCCACCCTGCTCGAACTGGAGGCGCTCAGCGCCGCGCCGATCCCGGCCGGGGCGCCGGTGCTGTGCCACAACAACCTCACCCCCGGCAATGTCCGGGCCGGCGCCGCCGGCCGCCTGGTCGTCACCGGCTGGGAGCACGCCGCCGGCCTGCCGCCCGTGTGGGAGCTGTGCTCGGCGCTGGTCAACTGGACGGCGACGCCCAGCGGCGTGCGGGCCCTGCTGGACGGCTATCAGGAGCGGGCCGGTGCGGTGCCGGCGCTGAGCCTCGACTCGTTCCGCGGGACGGCGACCGCCCTGCAGAACTACGTGGCCGGCCAGATCGACCTGGCGCTCGAAGCCGGTCCCGGCGACCTGGCGTTCGCCGAGCGCAACGTCCGCCACCTGCTCACCCACCTGCCGTCCCGGGCCGGCTACGAGCGGATCCTGGAGTGGTCAGCAATCAAGAAGCGTGCGACGCCGGCCCGAAATTAGCGTCCTCTGCGAAGCCCACCGCAGAGGAGATCACGATGATTCGCCAGTTCCACCGCTGGATGGCCGTCCTCTTCACGGTGACCGTGGTGGTCACCGTCGTCGCGCTCGCGCAGCAGGACCCGATCGAGTGGGTGTCCTACCTGCCGCTGCTGCCGCTCGGCCTGCTCTTCCTCACCGGCCTGTACCTGTTCGCGCTGCCGTACCTGATGAGGCGGCGGCGGGAGAGGGTATGACCACCCGAAATCGAGTTGTCCGTGTCCCCGTCGTGCGCCAGCGTGACGGGGCATGGAAGCCTTTCACCGGGACGGCTTCGTCCGGATCGAGCAGGTGGTTCCGCCGCAGGTCGTCACCGAGTGCGTGACGCTGCTGTGGGCCGCGATCGACGCCGAGCCCGACGACCCGGGCACCTGGCGCAAGCCGGTGCACTGGGTCGGCGACATGGCCCAGCCACCGTTCGCCGCGGCCGCCAACGTGCCGGTGCTGCACGCCGCCTTCGACGAGCTGCTCGGCCCGGGCCGTTGGCAGCCGCGCCGGTCGCTGGGTTCCTTCCCGCTGCGTTTCCCGCACGCCGAGGAGCCGGACGACGCGGGCTGGCACATCGAGGGCAGTTACACCCCGCCGGGCGAGACCGAGTACTTCACGAACGTGCACTCCAGCTATCGGGCGCTGCTCATGCTCTTCCTCTTCACCGACGTCGACGAGGCGAACGCGCCGACCCGGATCCGGGTCGGTTCGCACCGTGACGTGCCGGCGGTGCTCGCCCCTTACGGCGAGCGGGGCGCGCCGGGCAGCGTGCTGTCACCGGCGGTGGCCGCGGCCTCGGCGCACCGGCCGGTCGCCCTCGCCACCGGCCGGGCCGGTGACGTCTTCCTCTGCCATCCGTTCCTGGTGCACGCGGCCCAGCCGCACCACGGGACCCGGCCCCGGTTCATGGCGCAGCCGCCGCTCTATCCCGCGGCGGAGAACATCCTGGCGCCGCTGGCCGGCACCAGGTTGTAGGCCGCGCCGAAGGCGCGCCGCTCACCGCGCCGGAAGGCCGGCGCCAGCACTCGGCTCAGCAGCCGCAGCACCGGGCCACCGTCGGCCAGCATGCGCCGCCGGGTCGCGGCGGGCAGGCCGTCGAACGCCCACGACACGGCGAAAGCGAGGTCCCGTGGGCGGTAGGCGGCCTGGAACACCTCTTTCTCCAGGCGCTCCCAGTCACCGGCCGACAGGTGCGCCTGCACCAGCGCCATCGCGTCGCGCTCCTCGTGGCCGAGATGGGCCTGCAGCGCCTCGACGGTCGCCGCCACCCGCGCCGACTGCTCGGCCCGCCCCGCCTCAGTGGCGCCGGCGGCCAGCCCCTCGAAGCCGGCCCGGCACGAGGCCAGCAGCGGGTCGATCACGGCGTGCTCGGCCTCCATCGCGTCCAGAGTGGCGACCGCGCCGTGGTCGCCGGCGGCGGCCGCCCGCTCCCGCAGCAGCGGCCACAGCCCGTCGTCCTCGCCGGTGTGGTGCTTGTGCAGGACCACGGCGAACCGGTCCCACCGGTCGCGCAGGGCGCGCCAGGTGGGCCGGTCGGCGAGCGGGGTGCCGGCCACCGCCGCGGCGAACCGGGCCAGGTCGCGCCGGAACGCGTGGTGCATCACCCACATCCCGGTGACGTCGAGCGGGCCGGGCGGCGCGGCGGCCTGCCCCGGCAGCAGGCCGGTGCCGGCCTCGACCGCGGCCAGGGTGGCGGCCATGTGCGGGCGCATGTCGAAGTGGTGCGGCAGCAGCGCGCGGATCACCGAGGTCTGGACGCGGACCGGCACGGGCACGACGATCTCGTAGGACTCGGTCACCCGGGTGCCGCCGGGAACCTCCTCGAACGTGTAGGCCCAGCGGGTCGAGTCGGCGGCGAGCCGGCCGGGCACGGTGCGGAAGGCGAACCGCTCACCGGGCACCGCCTCCTCCACCTCGCAGGTGCGCGACCAGGCGAGCAGGCCCCACCGGTTGCGGCCGAGGAACCGGGCGCCCGGCTCGGGCCCGGTGGCGCCGTCGATCCACCGGGCGCCGCGGCACTCCGGGCTCCACTCGCCGTGCCGGGTCACGTCGCTGACCAGCCCGTAGAGCGTCGCGGGATCCGCGTTGATCACCCGGGACACCCGGTGGGTCGTGCCCTCTGCCATGAGCGGCATCATCTGCTCCCTGTTAGATTGAATGCAGTTCCTCTGTATTGGAGACAGTGTGACTGTAGCGAAAACTGCTCGGCAGTACCGGTCGGCATTGCGACAGGAGCAGGCCCGGCGCACCAGAGCGGCGATCCTCGACGCCGCCGGCCGCCTGTTCATCGAGCGGGGTTACGGCGCGACCACCATGAAGGACATCGCCGCCGCGGCCGGCGTCTCGGTGGAGAGTGTGTATGCGCAGGGGGGCAAGTCCGCCCTGCTGCTGGCCTGCGTCGACCGGGCGATCGCCGGTGACGACGAGGAGCAGCCGCTGCTCGAGCGCGAGTCGGCGCGGGTCCTGCTCGTGGCCGAGAGTCCCGAGCAATGGCTGCACGGCCTGCGGGAGCTCGCGGCCACCGGTGTGCCGGCTGACGTCGCGATCTTCGAGGCCTTCCACGGCGCCGCGGCGATCGATGCGAAACTCGCCGAGCAGTGGCAGATCTATTCGCAGCGGCGCTATGCGGATTGCGTGCGGATGATCGCCACGCTCGGCCCGCACCTGCGACCCGGGCTGACCCGCGAGGCCGCGACCGACGTCTTCTGGGCCCTGGTCAGCCCGGCGGTGATGCTCGGCCTCTGCGTGGAGCGCGGCTGGACCACCGAGCAGTACGCGCTGTGGCTGGCCGACTCGGTGCGCCGCCTGCTGCTGACCTAGATCCACAGTGGAGCTGGCGGGCGGCTCCTACCGTGGTGTCATGACCGACCGGTTCCGGCGCTCATTGCCGACCATCGATGTGGTTCTGCGCCTGGCCGCCGTCGTGCTGGCCGGGCTGATCGTGATGCGGGTGCTGTTCGCCGGCACCTCCGGTTTCTGGTCGATCCTGCTCGTGCTGGCCGCCGCGGCCGCGCTGTGGGGCGTGATCCGGCTGACCACCCGGCTGCGCGCGATGCTCGCCGAGGCGCACGCCCGCTCCGACGAGTTCGCCTCCACGTCACGGGTGGTGTCGTTCTTGGCGACCCGCTCGCGGTCCCGGCTCGCCGCCGTGCTCGCCCTGCTCACGCTGGTGGTGCACGCGGCGATCACCGGGTACGTCAGTGTCTGGACCATCCTGGTGGCCGTCGTGCTGGCCGCCATCGCCACCCTGCTCAGCCCGAACTTGCGGCTGGTCGCGCTGCTCGGCGGCACGGCCGCGGTCTTCGGGGTGGCCACCGTTTTCGTCGCCAACATGTTCCAGGGCAGCACCGAGGCCCGCGCCCTGGCCATCTCGGTGGCCGCGATCGTCCTGCCGGTGCTGGTCTCCGACAAGCTGGTCACGCTGATCAAGCAGCCCGCGCTGACCACCACCCACCACGCCGTGCTGGCCGTGCTCACCCTGCTGGTCGGCTTCCTGGGCTGGACCCGCGACGACTGGCTGCCCGGTGTCGTGCGCGACTGCTACACGCTGCCCACCTCGACCGGCATCACGGTGCTGCGCGCCACCGCCGACGGCAGCCGCTGTTACGGGCTGCTCGACACCCCGGACGCGGGGGTGTTCGCCGCTGCGGCGTTCGGCCGCGACCCGGTCACCACCACCCTGGAACGCCGGATCCTGTCGCACAACCGCCCGCTCGCCGACGGCGACCTCACCGTGGTCTGGCTGGGCGCCCTCTCCTGCGACCCGCTCCCCACCGACCCGGCCCGCTGCGCCGACGGCCGCGACTACCCGTCCGAGCGGGACCAGCTGCGGGCGCTGCTGTTCGCCCAGACGCACCTCGAGGCGACCACCGATCACCGGCTGCACGTGGTGATCGCCGACGCCACCCAGGACGTCGAGCACGCCGACGAGATCGCCAAGCTGGTCATCGCCCGGCGCGAGGCGCTCGGCCCGCGGCTGGTCGTGATCGGCGGCGGCGACAGCCGCGACACCACCCAGCGGGCGATCAACCGGCTGCTCGACGCCGGAATCCCGTTCATCGCGCCCAACCTGCTGGCCGACCTGGGCGCGCCCGGCCGCCCGTTCGTCGACCGCCCCGGTTACCTGCAGCTCGCCCCGGCCAACCTGGCCTACGCCGAGGACACCGTGGCCCGGCTGCGGCACCGTTTCCCCGGCGGGTTCCGGCTCGACGTCTACCAGCACCCCAACCCGACCGATCAGTACACGACGTCGCTCGTCAACGACCTGCTCGCCGCGGTGAAGGACGCACCCGGCGCGACCGCCCGGCACCTGGGCGCGATGGAGCGCATCGACGAGACGATCTGCGCCGGCGCGGTCAAGGGCCCGCCGACCGTGCTGTTCTTCGCCGACCGGTGGACCCGCTTCGGCGGCTTCGTCGCCCGGATCAACGAGGTCTGCGGCCACTCCCGGCCGCAGCTGGTCATCGCCGACGGGTCGGTGGGCCGGTTCATGGCCAACTACCAGCTGCGGGCGGTCAGCAACGCCGACTGGCCGGTCGACTACTACGTCGGTGGGCCCGCCTGCGCCGACCTCACCGAGGCCGGCTTCGCCGACCTCACCGGGCAGATGCATCGCCATCGCGATCTGCTCAAGCTCGGCGGCACGTTCAGCTGCGCCGACCGTACGGCGGAGGCGGCCGACGCGCAGCTGGTCAACTCGTGCACCCTGGACGCCGCGGTGAAACTGGCCAGCCAGCCGTGCGTTCCCAACGACCTCGGCACCTTCCTGATCCCGGCCTGGGACGCCGTGCTGCTCGCCGACCGGCTGCTGCCCGCCGCGCCGCCGGCCGGCCGCGACTACCTGAGCAGCCTCGATCTCGGGCCGACCGAGCTCTCCACCGGTGTGCGGGCGACCGTGCGGCGGGGCCGGCTGGCCGACGCGACGATCGCGGTGCGGATGTGGCACGTCGACCCGGTGAACGACCCGGCCCGCAGCTGGGAGCGGCCGAGCGACGGCCTGCGGCTGCCCTCCGACCCGGCCGGCGTCCGCCCCGGCGGGACCCCGTCCTAGTGGGGTTCGACGGCGAAGGCGACGTCCAGGCGGTAACGGCTGCCCGCGTACCGTGACTCGCTCAGCTCGACCGGCTGCTGCCGCTGGTCGAGGATGAGACGCTCCTCGACGAGGAGGGCGGAGCCCTCCGCGATGTTCAGCTCGCGGGCGTCGGCCGCGGTCGCGGACTGCGCGGTCAGTGTGGCGCTGCCGCGCACCAGCACGTGGCCGAGACCGGCGAGGGCCTCGTGCAGCGAGCCGGTCAGGTCGGCGTCGAGCAGCGCGGCCAGCGTGCCGGGGTAGACCGCCCGCTCGAACGCGATCGGCTCGTCGTCGGCCAGCCGCACCCGGTGGATGGCGACGACGTCGCCCTTGCGCAGGCGCAGCCGGTTGGTCTCGGCCGCGGTGGCCGGGCGCAGCTCGGCGAGCACCACCCGGGAGCTGGGGCGCCGGCCCTGCTTGCGGATCTCCTCGCTGAGCCGCACCAGATGGTCGGCGCGGCGCGGGCCGGTCGGTGCGGCGACGAACGTGCCGCGGCCCGGCGCCCGGTAGGCCAGCCCGTCGTTGACCAGCTGGGTCACCGCGGCGCGGGCGGTCATCCGGCTGACCCCGTGCCGGCGGGCCAGCTCCGGCTCGGAGGGCAGCGGGTCGTGCGGCTGGGACTGCGCGATCTGCCGCCGCAGCGCCTGCTCGATGCGGAAGTAGCGCGGTGCGAAATCGGTGCCCCCGGACATGGGGACACCCTACCGACGCCGAGCCTGTCTAGACAGCTACCTGTCTAGACAGGTACCGTTCCGGGCATGAACTTCACCGTGGCGCAGATCGCGAAGATGATCGATCACTCCATCCTCCGGCCCGAGTTCACCGTCCAGGACGTGCGTGAGGGCTGCGAGGTCGCCGCGAAGTACCAGGTCGCCTCGGTCTGTGTGCGCCCCTGCGACGTGCCGGTCGCGGTCGAGCTGCTGAAGGGCACCGACGTGCTGGTCGGCACCGTGATCGGCTTCCCGCACGGCAACAGCCCCACGGCCGTCAAGGTCGCCGAGACCGAGCTCGCCGTCGAGCAGGGCGCCGTCGAGATCGACATGGTGATCAACGTCGGCTGGCTGCGGTCCGGCGACATCGGCGCCGTCGAGCAGGAGATCAAGGCGATCGTCACCGCCGCCGGCGACGCCCACGTCAAGGTCATCCTCGAGACGGCGTACCTCACCGACGAGCAGAAACTCGCCGCCTGCTGGGCCGCCGAGCGCGCCGGCGCGGCGTTCGTGAAGACCTCCACCGGCTTCGCGCCGACCGGCGCCACGGTCGACGACCTCGCGCTGATGCGCTCGGCCGTCTCCCCGAAGGTCCAGGTCAAGGCCTCCGGCGGGATTCGTACGCTGGACGCGCTGCTCGCGATGACCTCACTCGGCGTGACCCGGTTCGGCTCCTCGGCCACCGCCGACATCCTCGAGGACGCGGCCCGCCGTCAGCTCACCCGCGCCGGGGGCCGTGCCTGACCCGGCGGCCCATACCGGTGCTGGACGCCCCCGGCCATACTCCAGGCAGGAGGCGATCGCATGCTGACTTTCCTGCTCATGGCCCTGGTCCCGGTGCTGCTGCTGACCGCTCTGGTGGCGTTCCAGCGCAGCCGGGGGACCGGCAACCGCGGCGACCGCCCGGCCCCGTGGCCGGGCGCCCAGGAGCACCCCGACAACAGGGGCTGATCCGCCGCGTGCGGAGAATCGTCAGGACGGGTCTGCCGCGGGGCCAGCTTCGCTGAGCAGGGCGGCGCTGATCGACTCGCGGGCGGCGTCGCGGAGCTCGTCCGTACCCGGGAAGGTTCTCGGGTCGAGAGGCGCGAGCACCTCGATGCGCATGTCGGCGCGCTCGCGCAGCACCAGGCCGTGTTTGGGCAGGGCCCGGCCGGTGCCGTGCACGGCGATCGGGATGACCGGCACGCCGTGCCGGACCGCCAGGTCGAAGGCGCCGTTCTTGAAGGCCTGCAGCGAGCCGTCCTGGCTGCGCCGGCCCTCCGGGAAGATCAGCACACCGGAGCCGGCGGCGAGCAGCCGGTCGCAGTGCTCCATCATCCGGCGCACCGACGCGCTGCTGCCGCGCACCAGCGGGACGTAGTCGTTGAGCCGCATGTTCCAGCCGATCACCGGGATCGTGAAGATCTCCTGCTTGGAGACCCACTTGAACGGCCGGAACAGCCCGAACAGCACCAGGATGTCGACCAGCGACGCGTGGTTGGCGACCAGGATCGCAGCGCCCTGCCAGGGCAGCCGGCCGCGGCCGCGCACCCGCAGCCGCCACAGCGGATTGAGGTAGACGTAGCAGGTCGCCCACGCCGACGAGTACAGGTGCAGGGCCACCCGCCGCCGGTCGAACGGCAAGGTCACCAGCCAGATGAGCAGCGCCCCGAGGAAGAACACCGGGGACGTGATCCCGATGAACGTCCAGAACGCCACCGAGAAGACGCGCAGCATGGGCACCATCCTAAGAAACGCCTGTCGTTTAACATCTGCCGATGTTCAGGACCGCGCGCTACATCTTCCGTGCCATGTCCGGTGAGGAACTGCCGGAGGTGCCCGAGTTCGACGCCGACCGGGCGATGAACGACCACGCGCTGCTGGACGCGCGGGAGCGGGCCCGGCACGGTGACTGGCCGGCCGCCCGCCAGGTGGTCGAGGCCGCGGGCGAGGACTGGGAGCTGCGCGGCCGCCGCGTCGGCGTGCTCAGCGACCTGGCGGCCAAGGACGACCGCTGGCTCTACGCCTGGCTGCGGGCGTACCCGTCGGACCCGTCCGCGGTGCTGATCCAGGCGACGATGCTGGGCCAGCGCGCCGGCGAGGCCCGGGGCAGCGCCTCGGCGGCGAACACCTCGGCCGAGCAGTTCCTCGGGTTCGAGCAGCTGTCGGAGGCCTCGGCGCAGGTCAGCCTCCGGGCGATGGCGCTGGCCGGTCCGCGCGACCCGCTGCCGTGGGTGGAGATGCTGGGCGCGATGTTCGCCGACCGGGGCGCCCGGGCGGCCTCCTTCGACGAGGTGTTCGACGAGGGGCGGCGGCGCGATCCGTACAACTTCGATCTGCACCTGACCGCGATCAGCCTGCGCTGCCAGAAGTGGGGCGGCTCGCACGAGCTGATGTTCTCCACCGCGCGCGAGGTCGCCGAGGCCGCGCCGCCCGGGCACAGCTCGACGCTGCTGCCGCTGTTCGCCCACTTCGAGTACGCGATGCTCGAGTTCGGCTGGGGCGAGCGCACCGAGAAGACCCTGAAGGCGCACCGCAGGTACTTCGGCCGTCCCGAGGTGCAGCAGGAGCTCGACCACTGGATCGCCAAGTGGCGGGCCGGCACGCCGGGAACCGGGCGGCTCTCGACCTGCCGGCAGTGGCAGGCGCTCTACTGCACGCTGGCCGGCCGGCGGCCCGAGGCGAAGGCGCTCTTCGACGAGCTCGGCCAGTACGTGGTGGCCGCGACCGCGTGGGCGTACTTCTGGGCCGGCGACGAATACGGGTACCTCAAGAGCTGGATGTGGGCCAACCGGATCTGACTTTCTGGTCTACCATCCTGCGATGTTCTTCTATGCGCGGGTCTTCCTGCGGCATTTCTACGGCAGCCCGCTGCCGGAGATCCCGGAGTTCGACGAGGAGCCTGAGCTCACCGATCCGGTGCTGCGCGACGCACGCGACGGGGCCCACCGCGGTGACTGGCGGCCGGTGCGCAAGGCGATCGAGGACGCCGGCGCCGACTGGGACCTGCGGGACTGGCGGATCAGCGCGTTCGCCGGCATGGCGGGTGAGGACGACCGGTGGCTCTACGCGTGGTTGCGCGCCGAGCCGGCGGATCCGGCCGCGGTGCTGATCCAGGCGATGCTGCTGCACCGGCAGGCCGCGGACGCCCGGGGTTCGGCGTCGGCGGCGCGCACCTCGGCCGAGCAGTTCGAGAACTTCCGGGCGCTCTCCGAGGCGGCCGCGGAGGTGGGGCGCCGGGCGATCGCGCTGGCCCACCCGAGCGACCCGGTGCCGCTGACCACCCTGCTCGGCACCATGTTCGCCGACCGGCGCACCGTGGAGACCTCGTTCGAGGCGGTGTTCGCCGAGGGGCGGCGGCGGGATCCGGTCAACTTCGAGCTGCACCGTACGGCGATCATGCTGCGCTGCGAGAAGTGGTACGGCTCGCACGAGCAGATGTTCGCGATCGCCCGCGGGGTGGCCGCGATCGCCCCGCCCGGCCACAAGTCGACGCTGCTGCCGCTGTTCGCCCACTTCGAGTACGCGATGCGCGAGTTCGCCTGGGACGTGCGTACCCGCCGGTCGCTGAACCTGTGCCGCAAATACTTCCGCCGGCCCGAGGTGCGCCACGAGCTGGACCAGTGGATCGCCAAGTACCGGGGCGGCTCCCACGGCGCCGGGCCGCTGTCGCTGTGCCAGCAGTGGATGGCCGTCTACTACTGCCTGGCCGGCCTGAAACCCCAGGCGAAGATCGTCTTCGACGAGCTCGGCCAGTACCCGGAGCCGATCACCGAGTGGGGCTGGTACTGGGGCGGCCGGGAGATCGGCTATCTCAAGGGCTGGTGGTGGGCCAACGGCGTCAAGCTGTGATCCTTCGGTCTACGACTTTTGGCAGATTCGCCGGGCGGGCGTCTGCGCGAGACTGGTCGGATGGAACGGCAGCGCGTGATCGACGCGTTCGTTGAGGAGCTGGCCGCCGCGATCCACCCGGACGATCCCGGGCGGGCCGCGGCGATGCGGCGGCGACTGCCGGCGGAGCTGCCGCCGGCGCCGACCGCCGAGCAGCTCGACGCCTGGGTGGAGCTGAGCGAGCTGGCCGCCGATCCGGCGGTCCGGCACTGCCTGCGGGCGATCGAGGGCCACGGGCCGGTGCTGCACCGCGTGCGAGCCGCGGTCGACGCGGGGGTGGACCCGGCCTCGGCGCGGGGCCGGGAGATCGCCGCCGCCGTCGCCGGTGACCTGTCCCCGGGCCGGCGCGCCGAGCTGGCCGACCGGGTCGAGAAATACTGCGACGCCCGCTACGCGCGGTATCAGGCGCTGCTGATGGTGCTCAACGGCCAGGACACGTCCCCGCCGCCGGCGCCGCTGTTCGCGTGGCTGGCGGCCGCGCTGAGAAACTCCTGACAGCTTCCCGGGCTCGACCGCTTGGCGCGGTACATGGCGAAGTCGGCGTCCTCGATCAGCCCGTCCGCTGACCGGCCGGCCCGGCGGTGGGCGATGCCGACGCTGGCCCGGGTGTGCACGGTGCGCCCGGCGATGTCGAACGGGCGGGCGATCGAGTCGGCCACCCGCTGGGCGATGTCGCGGGCCTGCTGCTCGCCGGTGAGCGGCTCCAGCAGCACCGCGAACTCGTCGCCGCCGAAGCGCGCGGCCATGTCGGTCTCGCGCACCGCGGCACGCAGCCGGTCCGCCACCCCGCGCAGCAGCTCGTCGCCGGCGGCGTGCCCCAGCGTGTCGTTGACCTGCTTGAACAGGTCCAGGTCCAGGTAGAGCACGGCGGCCCGGGCGCCGGTCGCCACGGCCTGCTCGACCCGCTGGTGGAACAGCGTACGGTTCGGCAGCCGGGTCAGCGGGTCGTGCTGCGCCTCGTGCACGGCGGCCAGCGTGTGCGCCCCGGTCAGCGCCAGGCTGGCCTGCTCGGCGAAGGCGGCGAGCACGTCACGCCGTTCCGCCTCGGGGACGCCCGCGGCGTCGCCGGTGAGCACCAGCGCGCCGGCCGGGTTCTCACCGATGTGGACCGGCGCGGACTCGCCGTGGACGGTCTCGCCCGAGTCCCGCAGCGCCAGCGTGACGGCCGCGCCGCCGAGCAGCGTCGTCGCGCCCTCGGTGATCGCGTCGAGCACCTCCTTCAGCGGGCGGCCCAGGTTGACCGCCCGCTGCACCCGCAGCAGCGCCTCCAGCAGGCGCTCCCGCCGTTCCAGGGCCTGCAGCAGGACGAGCCGGGACTCCGCCTCCTGCTCACGTTCGTGGCGCAGCCGCCGCTCGTTGTCCAGGGTGCGCAGGCCGCGCAGGGCCAGCCCGAGGACCCGGCCCATGCCCTGCAGCATCTGCCGTTCCTCGGCGGCGAACGGCTCGTCGGCGCGGGCCACGATCAGCCGGTCGTCGCTGTCGCGGTCCAGCACGTGCACGGTGACGTGCGCCGGCCCGAGCCCGGGCAGGGTGGCGGTGTCGGCGCCGGCGGCGAGCCGGGTGAACACCGCGGGGTCGGGGTTGCGGCCCAGCCCCACCGACGCGACGACCGCGCCGTCGCAGACGACGGCCGCCACCTCGGCGTCGGTGCACTCGGCCGCCCGCTGCACGGCGGTACGGGCGGCGCTGCCCAGGTCACCGGCCCGGGTGATGGCGCTGAAGAACTCGGTGAGCTGAAGGGTCGACCAGCCGGCCATGGTCGCGCGTCAGCTCACCGCGAGGGCGACCACGGTCAGGTGGTGCATGCCCTTCGCGTTGGGTTCGCGGGCGATCTCGCCGTTGGAGTAGAAGCCGCCGTACGGGATCGGCTTGACCGCGTCGCGCAGCCGCTCGGTGGCCTGCTCGGCCCGGTCGTCGCCGAGCGCGAGCGCGCGCACGCAGCAGTCGAAGACCAGCACGCCGAGCGGGTCCGGGACCGCCTCGGCGGCGGCGACCGCGGCGTCGGCGGTGGCGTCGACGATCCGTTCCGGGTCGGCCTCCATGAACCAGACCAGGGCGCCCTCCGGGTTGTCGGCCAGGCCGGAGATGGACCGCTCGGCGGCGTCCGCCTCGAAGATGATCCGGATGTCCTCACCGGTGCGGCGGGCCAGTCCCAGCGGCCGTACGGTGGCGAAGTTCAGGAACGCGCCCGGGTCGCCGGCCAGTTCCGGGGCGCCGCCGGTGCGGCGCAGGTAGACGTCGAGGGCCGGCTCCCCGTCCAGCTCGTAGATCTTGCCGCCCTCGCTGCGGGTGACCACCATCGGCTCGCCGGTCTTGTGCCAGCCGTGCGCGATGCCGATGCCGAACGGCGACGGCGAGCCGAGGGTGGCGCCGAGCACCGCGTTCGACAGCACCTTCAGGTCCCGGCCGGAGCTGAAGAAGTGCCAGGTGCCGGTCTGGGTCATGTCGTCGCCGGCGCAGCCGCCGACCAGCGGCACCTGGGCGCCGGCCACCGAGTAGGCGCCGCGCACCATCTCCTGCTGGTCGCCGCTGCGCCCGTCGCCGAGCAGCAGCACCACGCGGTGCTCGGCGTCGACGTCGTCGAGCCCGCCGGCGGCGGCCACGCCGGCCTCGTACAGGTCCATGCTGCGGTGTGGGACGGCGCGTACCGAGGCGGTGAAGCCCGGGCCGCCGAGGGCGTTGACGACCACGCCGGCGCCGCGCCCGTCGGTGGTGAACTCACCCGAGGTGGAGCAGCCGATCATCAGCACGTCCCCGCCGGCGGCGGCGTGCACCGCGGCGGCCATCTCCGGGGTCGAGTGCGACGGCGAGGCGAAGACGATCAGCAGGGTGGCCGGGCGGCCGCCGAGCGCCTCCCGGCAGGCCTGCGCCCCGGCTTCGGCGGGATCCGCCAGCAGGCTGCGTCCGACGCCGAACCAACGCTCCTCGGGCCCGTTCAATGGTCCTCCTCGCCACGGGCCCGCACGCGCGAGCCGTCCGGACCAGTGCATCGGCGGCCGGGCCGGGGACATGAGCGTTACGGCTGGTCGAAGCTGATCCAGAGCACGACGGTGTCGTCGGAGGCGGGCCCGGTGGGGGCCATCCGGTTCAGCAGGGCCCGGCAGGGATCGCCGGCGTCCTCCCGGGCCACCGCGCCGGCGGTGGCGGCCAGCCGGTCCAGGCCGGCGTACATCGTCTCGTCGCGGCGTTCCACCAGGCCGTCGGTGTACCAGATCAGGTGCGAGCCGGCCGGGACCTCCACCTCGGCGGCGGTCCGGGGCGCGGGGCCGACCGCGACCGGCAGGGACCGGCCCTCCCACAGGAAGGCGCCCTCGCCGCCGGTGACCAGCAGCGGGGGCGGGTGGCCGGCGCACGCGTAGCGCAGCCGCCGGGTCCGGGGGTGGTAGTCGGCGTAACCGACGGTGCACATCCGGGCGCCGTGGACCAGGGCGCTGGCCGCGTCCAGGCCGCTGAGCACCTCGGCCGGGCCCGGCGCCGACTGGGCGAGCACGCGCAGCACGGCCTGCAGCCGCGCCATGGCGGCGGCCGCGGCCAGGTCGTGGCCGACCACGTCGCCGACGGCGAAGGCGATCCGGTCGCCGGGCAGCGAGAACACGTCGTACCAGTCGCCGCCCACGTCGTGGGTGCGGTCGGCCGGCCGGTAGCCGGCGTTGATCCGCAGGCCGGGCAGCTCGGGCACGTGCGCGGGCAGCAGCGCCTGCTGGAGCTGGCGGGCGGCGCTGACCTCCCGCTCGTAGAGCCGGGCCCGCCGCAGCGCCTGCGCGGTCAGGTCGGCCAGCGTCCGCGCGAAGTCGATGGTGTCCGCGTCGACCTCGGTGCCCGGGGCGAAGGCGAAGCTCAGGGCGCCGAGCACCGGCCCGGCGTGGTCGCTGACCGGCACGCCCAGCTCGGTGCGGTCGGTCGCCGGGTCGTGGTGCAGGGCGGGCTGCCCGGTTCGTACCGCCCGGGCCGGCACCCCGCCGGCGGCGAGCGGCAGCAGCCGTGGTTCGGGGTGCTCGGCGGTGTGCAGCGACAGCTGCGCGGGCCCGGCGAGCGCGACCGCGCACCGCTCGCCGAGCAGGCCGCCCCCGGCGACCGCCCGGGCGATCGCCGACGAGGTGGGCGCCCGGGTGAGCTGCGCGGTCAGCGACTGCACCGCGGCGACCCGCCGGCGGGCGGCGCGTTCCGCGTCGGTGGCCGAGCGGGCGCTGTCGCGTTCGGCCACCCCGACGGTGAGCAGGCACGCGCCGACCACCGCGACGGCCAGGAACAGCTGCAGGGTGGCGGTCCGGAAGGCGATCGGGCCCTGCAGGGCGGCCCACGGCCCGTACTCGAGGCTGGTCATGATGTTGGCCGTGACCGTCATCGCCAGGCCGGCGGTCATGGTGACCGCGAGCCGCTGCTGGAAACCGAACCAGAACAGCAGCGGGATCGGCAGGTAGAACAGCGGCAGCTGCTGCGGCCAGAAGCTGAGGGCGGTCACCGCCACGGTGAGCAGCACGGCCAGCGCCCAGCGCAGCGCCGGCCCGGTGCCCGGCTGCGGCCGGTGCCGCCAGGCCAGCACGGTGCCGGCCACGGTCAGGGCGCCGGTCGCGTCGCCGGCCCAGAAGGGCAGGAACGACTCCACCCACCCGCGGCCCTGGAACATCGCGATGGTGGTGCCGCCGATCAGGGCGCCCACCAGCGGCCCGATCACCACGCAGCAGCCCAGGAAGGCCAGCAGGTGGCGGCGCTGCACCAGGTTCACCGGCCCGGGTACGAAGTGCCGCAGCAGCACCGCCCCGGTGAGCGGCTCCGCGGTGTTGGCCAGGGCGAGGCCGAGCGCGGAGTCGAGCGCCAGACCGTGCGAGAGGTCCACCGCGATCTCGGTGACCGCGATGGTGAGCAGGATCCACGGCCACTGGCGGGCGGGGCACAGCAGCAGGGCCGACAGGGTGACGCCGGAGGGCAGGAACAGCACCACGATGGAGGTGGCGTCGAAGACCACGAAGGCGAGCTGGGCGCCGATCGTGTAGGCGACCGCGACCAGGACGACGACCAGCCAGGTCGGGCGTGGACGCGGGCCGGGCGAGGTCATCCCGCGTCGGGCTCCCGCACCATCAGGGGGAGCACCCCGGTGATCTGGAGCGTCACGAGCGTGCCGCCGTGGACGTTGACCAGCCCGAAGTCGACACCCCGCTCGGCGGCGGCGGACCGGGCGCAGAGCAGCGCCTCCAGGCCGGTGGAGTCGCAGAAGCTCACCGCGCCCATGTCGATCAGCAGGCGCCGCGGCTGGAGCTCACGCACCAGCTGCTCCAGGTCCGCGCGGACGCCGGCGCTGCTGGCCAGGTCCAGTTCACCGGCGAGCGCCACCCGGACGACGTCCCCGTCGTGCTGCCGGCTGATTCTCACCGGACCTCACCCGGGTAGGGCTGCAGCTCGACGTTCACGCATTTGCCGCCGCCGTCGTCCTGCACGTACCACCGGGCGGAGAGCGCGTCGATCAGCATCAGCCCGCGGCCGCCGCGGTCGTCGGGGTGCCGCCGGCGCGGCGCCTCGGCGGACTTGTCGGCGACCGACAGCAGCACCGAACGGCCGCTGGCCTGCACCGTGATCGGCACCGAGTCGCCGCCGGCGTGCTGCACGGCGTTGGTGACCAGCTCGCTGATCACGATGGCGGCGGCGTCGAGCCAGCGCGGCTCGGTGAAACCCCAGGCGCGCAGCGAGACGGTGACCTCATGGCGGGCCTCGCTGGGCGCGTTCAGGCCGGCCGGGACGTCTATCCGTACACTTCGCTGGCTCATCGGACCCTGCCTGCCTGCCGCGCATTCGCGGACATCATGAAGGTACTCCATGGCTTGCGGCGCCGGCGGCCACGACCGGGCGGGTCACCGGGAGCCCAGCACCGCCGCCGAGACCCAGCGGAACATCGGCTCGCGCAGTGAGCGCAGGTCCGGCTCCGGGTCCTCGTCGAGCAGGTCGCAGGAGAGCTGGCGCAGCGCGTACAGGAAACCGAGGAAGGTCTCCACCGGCAGCGGCTTGAGGCCGCAGTCGCGGCCGACCCACTCGGTGTGCCGGTCGTGCAGGAAGCGGGCGATCCCGGTGAGCGCCTGCCGGCGGCGCTTGCGCGCCGGTCGGCCGGCGGCGTCCATCTCCAGCATCATCGCGCGGGTCACCACCAGGTCGGAGCAGATGGTGTCGAGGTACGCGTCGATGATCGCCGCGATCAGGTCGAGCCAGTCCTGTGGCTCGGCGGCCGCGGCGGTGACCCGCTCCAGCAGGACGGCGACGAACCGTTCGTAGGCGGCGTCGGCGCAGGCGGACAGGTCGGCGAAGACCGCGTAGAACGCCGTCCGGGACACCGCGGCGCTCTTGACCACGTCGGCGACGGTGACCGCGGCCAGCCCGCGGTCGGCGACCAGTTCGGTGAAGGCGGCGAGGATCCGTTCCCGATGGGCGGCTCGCACCGCGCCGGGGTCGAGGGCGTGGCGTCCGCGCGGGAGGTCTCGTTCCGGCGGGCTGAAGAAGACGACCGCCTCGCTCACGCCGCCATCGTCGCACGAGGGTCTGGAACTTGTAAGTACGGTGTCGTACCCTGGCCGCGCCTGATGTGACAGCCATCACTATCGACGGAGGCCGGAGTGGACGAGCTAGCCGCCTGGGAGCAAGCGCAGAAGTCGGCCCCGCCCTCGTTGGGTGCGATGCTGTACGACCGGATCGAGCGCACGCCCGGCTCGGAGGCCTACCGCTGGCCCGGGCCCGGCGGGGAGTGGCAGTCCGAGACGTGGGCGGAGCTGGGCCAGGTGGCCCGGGAGATCGCCGCGGGGCTGCTCGCGCTCGGGCTGCGGGCGGAGGACCGGGTCGCGATCATGTCCGGCACCCGGATCGAGTGGGTGCACGCCGACCTGGGGATCATGTGCGCGGGCGGGGCGACCACCACGGTCTACCCGACCTCGTCGGCGGAGGACGTCACGCACATCCTCACCGACTCGGGCAGCCGGTTCGCCTTCGTGGAGAACGCCGAGCAGCTGGCCAAGGTGCTCGACTCGCCGGTCGAGCAGGTGATCCTCTTCGACGGCGCCGACCCGTGCGCGATCACCCTCGACGAGCTGCGTGAACGCGGTAGGACGCTGCCGGCCGAGGCGGTCACCGCGGCCACCGCCGCGATCACCCCGGACCATCTCGCCACGCTGATCTACACGTCCGGCACGACCGGGCGGCCCAAGGGCGTCCGCCTGCCGCACCGCTGCTGGATCTACCAGGCCACCGCGACGCAGGCGACCGGCCTGGTCGGCCCCGACGACCTCGGCTACCTGTGGCTGCCGCTGGCGCACGTGTTCGGCAAGGCCCTCGGCGCCGCGCAGATCGCGGTCGGGCACCCCACCGCGATCGACGGTGACGTCACCCGGATCATCACGAACCTGCCCGTGGTCAAGCCGATGGTGATGCCCGCCGTACCCCGGATCTTCGAGAAGGTGCACGCCGGCGTGCTGGCCGCCGCGCACAAGGACGGCGGGGTGAAGGCCAAGCTCTTCGACTGGGCCGTCGGGGTCGGCCGCCAGGCCGCCCGCACGCGCCGCAACGGCGAGAAGGTGCCCGCCGGGCTGGCGTTCCAGCACCGGATCGCTGACAGGCTGGTGCTGAGCAAGGTGCGCGCCCGCTTCGGTGGGCGGTTGCGGTTCTTCCTCTCCGGCTCGGCCGCGCTGTCGGCGGACATCTGCGAGTTCTTCGACGCGCTCGGCCTCCCGATCCTGGAGGGCTACGGGCTGACCGAGACGTCGGCCGGCGCCTTCGTCAACCGGTTCGAGCACCTGGAGTACGGCACCGTCGGCCTGCCGCTGCCCGGCACCGAGGTCCGCATCGCCGAGGACGGCGAGATCCTGATCAAGGGCCCCGGCCTGATGGACGGCTACCACGGTTTCGACGAGAAGCTCGGCGAGTGGCTGCACACCGGCGACATCGGCGAGATCACCCCGCGCGGCTCGCTGAAGATCACCGACCGGAAGAAGGACCTGTTCAAGACCTCCGGCGGCAAGTACGTCGCCCCGCAGGTGATCGAGACCCGGTTCGCGGCGATCTGCCCGCTCTCCACCCAGATGGTGGTCTACGGCGAGGGCCGCAACTACGTCACCGCGCTGATCGACCTCGACCCGGTGGCCGTGCGGGCCTGGGCGAGCGAGCAGGGCGTCACCGGCGAGACCCACGCCGACCTGGTGCGCTCACCGCAGCTGCAGGCCGCGATCGACGCCTACGTGAGCGAGCTCAACACCGGGCTCGGCCGCTGGGAGACGGTCAAGCGGTTCACCATCCTGGAACGCAACCTGAGCGTGGAGGACGGCGACCTCACCCCGTCGCTGAAACTGCGCCGCCGCATCGTCGAGCAACGCAATGCTCACCTGCTCGACAAGCTTTACACCGGTTGACCGCGTTACCCTGGCCTGGATAGCGTCACCAGCGACAACCGAAGATTTCGCCGCTCAGCCGCTGCGGGAGAGCCCCCGGGAACGGGGCGCCGAAGGAGCAACTTCTCCCTCAGAATCTCTCAGGCCCACGTACCGCTGCGGTCAGGCGACTCTGGAAAGCCGTGCCGGTCCGCCGGTGCGCGCCCAAGGTGCAAACCGCGCTCGCGCGGTGAAGCTCTCAGGCCCCATGACAGAGCGAGGGAGGCCCACCCGCCGACCAGGGGAGCCTCCGCATGGCCGTGTCCGTCTTCGACCTGTTCTCGGTCGGCATCGGTCCGTCGAGTTCACACACCGTCGGGCCGATGCGCGCCGCCCGCCTCTTCGCGCTGCAGCTCACCGGCCTGCCGGTGACCGCCGTGCGCGCCGAGCTGTTCGGGTCGCTCGGCGCGACCGGCCACGGCCACGGCACGCCGCGGGCGGTGCTGCTCGGTCTGGCCGGTGAGGAGCCGGAGACGGTCGACACCACGCTCGAGCCGTCCACCGACGGCTTCGCGTTCGAGGTCGACCTGGTGCTGCACCGGCGGCGCTCGCTGCCCGAGCACCCCAACGGCATGACCTTCACCGCGCTCGGCGCCGACGGCGCCGAGCTGCTGCGCAAGACCTATTTCTCGGTCGGCGGCGGCTTCGTCGTCGACGAGCGGACCCGCGGGGTACGGGCGGACGACACCTCCCTGCCCTACCCCTTCTCCTCCGGCGCCGAGCTGCTGTCGCTGACCCGCGCGACCGGCCTGTCGATCTCCCGGCTGATGCTGGTGAACGAGACCGCCTGGCGCCCGGAGGCCGAGGTCCGTTCCGGGCTGCTGCACCTGTGGTCGGTGATGGCCGAGTGCATCGACTCGGGCCTGGACGCCGAGGGCGTGCTGCCGGGCGGGTTGAAGGTGCGGCGGCGGGCGGCGGCGACCGCCCGGCAGTTGCGGGCCGCCGGGAACCCGCCCGAACACGCGATGGAGTGGCTCACGGCGTACGCGATGGCGGTGAACGAGCAGAACGCGGCCGGCGGCCGGGTGGTCACCGCGCCCACCAACGGCGCTGCCGGGATCATCCCGGCCGTGCTGCGGTACTACCTGGACTTCGTGCCGGGCGCCTCGCCGGAGGGTGTGGTGCGGTTCCTGCTGACCGCCGGCGCGATCGGGCTGCTGTTCAAGGAGAACGCGTCGATCTCCGGCGCCGAGGTGGGCTGCCAGGGCGAGGTCGGCTCGGCCTGCGCGATGGCCGCGGCCGGGCTGGCCGAGGTGCTCGGCGGCACGCCCGAGCAGGTGGAGAACGCCGCGGAGATCGGTATGGAGCACAACCTGGGCCTGACCTGCGACCCGGTCGGCGGCCTGGTGCAGATCCCGTGCATCGAGCGCAACGGGATGGCCGCGGTGAAGGCGGTGACCGCGGCCCGGATGGCACTGCGCGGCGACGGCCGGCACCACGTCTCCCTCGACAAGGTCATCAAGACCATGAAGGAGACCGGCGCCGACATGAAGATCAAGTACAAGGAGACCGCCCGCGGCGGCCTCGCCGTCAACGTCATCGAGTGCTGACCGGCGCCGGCCCGAAGCGCGCCTCGCCCGTGGGGCCGTCCCGGCGCCAGGGCCGGCCCGCGATAGGCGACGTGGGACTGCTCGCCCGAGGCGACCCGGCCGTCAAGGGCGGCGTGCCCTACTGTCGGCGTCCATGGACGACGAGTGCGTGCCCGCCCGATGATCGTCGTGGTGAGCGGGCCGAGCGCGGCCGGGAAGACCACCTGGTGCCGTGCGCACCACGCGGAACACCTGGTCGAGGAGTACACGCCGGGCGGCGCCGAACCGGACGGGCCCGCGCCGGAGTTCTGGTGCGAGGTCAACTGCCGCCGGTGGCAGGAGGCGCTGGCGCGCGAGGCGGGCGCCGGGCTCGCGGTCTGCGACGACGATCCGATGAAGCTGCACTACACCTGGGCGCTCGCCCGACTCGGCCTGGTGGACCCGGCGGTCTGGCGGCGCGAGGTCGAGGTGAACCGGGCGGCGGTCGCGGCGCGGCGGCTCGGGTTCGCCGACCTCGTGCTGGTGACGGTGCCGCAGAGCGATGAGCTGCGGCGCCGGCGGGCGGCCGACACCACCCGGCGACGGCGCAACTTCGAGCTGCACCTGCGCATGGCCGGGCCGCTGCGGGAGTGGTACGAGGCGGTCGAGCGGGCCGACCCGGACCGGGTGCGCTGGGAGCTTGCGGCGGACGGGACGCTCGGCGCGGCCGCGCGGGCCGGGCGTTACGACACGGAACTGTTCGACGCGGTGGTCACCGAACTGTCGTCCGGGCGTACGAAAGGATGGTCCTCATGAACCGTGGTGTCGTGCTCGGTCTCGCCCTGCGGGTGGTGCGCGGCCTGCCGCGCCCGCTGCAGCGGGCCGTGCTGGGCCGGGCCTCGGCGGGCGAGCCGCCGCCGGTGGCCGACTTCGTGCGGATGCTGGAGATCGCCGGGGACATGCCGGAGACCGGGCCCACCGACGCCGAGCTGTTCGCCCGGTTTCCGCAGCTGGCGGCGGTGCGGGTCACCGAGCCGGCGATCGACGGCGTGCCGGCGCGGCTCTACCACGGCCCGGGCGCACCGCAGGCCGGCTTCGTCTGGGTGCACGGCGGCGCGTTCGTGAGCGGGTCGCTGCGGATGGCCGAGGCGCACTTCGTGGCGCTCGCCCTGGCCGCCCGTGGCATCGCGGTGCTGTCGCTGGACTACCGCAAGGCGCTGCACGGCGGGCACTTCCCGCAGGCGTCCGACGACGTGCTGGCCGGCTGGACGTGGGCCGTGCGCAACGCGGACCGTTTCGGAGTCGGCGTCGAGCGGCTGCACCTGGGCGGGGCCAGCGCGGGCGGCAACATCGTGGCGGGCGTGAGCAAACGGCTGCGCGACGGTGCGGGGCGGGCGCCGGCGTCGGTGGTGCTGGTCTATCCGGCGGTGCACCCGGAGCTGCCCGAGCTCTCCGGCGAGCTGCTGGCCGCGGTGCGCCGCACGCCGGGGGCGGTGAACTTCACGCCGGGCTGGGTGGCCGACATGAGCCTGCACTACGCGGGGGACGCGGATACGCTCAAGGATCCGTACGCGTTCGCGGCCAACGGCGACGTCGGCGGCCTGCCGCCGACGCTGATCCTCAACTGCGAGGCCGACACGCTGCGGGCTTCCGGCGAGGCGTACGCGGACCAGCTGCGCGCCGCCGGTGTGCCGGTGACCGTGCACCTGGAGCCGGGCGCCGCGCACGGGTGCGTCGGCGACCCGTTCACGGTGGCGGCGCGCAACAGCATCGACCGGATGTCCGAATGGTTGCTCGGTCAACCACTATCCTGACCACTTGACCGTCCGGCTGTGGCCGAAGGGAGCACGGAGATGCAGCAGGTGAAGGCCGTCATCGCGCGGGCGAAGGGCGCGCCGGTGGAGCTGGTGACGATCAACGTGCCGGATCCGGGGCCGGGTGAGGCGGTGGTGAAGATCCAGGCGTGCGGGGTGTGCCACACCGACCTGCACTACCGCGAGGGTGGCATCAACGACGACTTCCCGTTCCTGCTCGGCCACGAGGCGGCCGGGGTGGTCGAGTCGGTCGGCGACGGCGTGACCGAGGTGGCCCCCGGTGACTTCGTGGTGCTGAACTGGCGGGCGGTGTGCGGTCAGTGCCGGGCGTGTAAGCGCGGTGACCTGCAGTACTGCTTCGCCACGCACAACGCGAAGCAGAAGATGACGCTGGAGGACGGCACCGAGCTGTCGCCGGCGTTGGGCATCGGCGCGTTCGCCGAGAAGACGCTGGTCGCGGCGGGTCAGTGCACGAAGGTGGATCCGGCGGCGCAGCCGGCCGCGGTCGGTCTGCTCGGCTGCGGGGTGATGGCCGGTATCGGCGCGGCGATCAACACCGGCGCGGTGACCCGCGGTAAGTCGGTCGCGGTGATCGGCTGCGGCGGGGTGGGTGTCGCGGCGGTCGCGGGGGCGGCGCTGGCCGGGGCGAGCCCGATCATCGCGGTCGACATCGACGCCCGCAAGCTGCAGGCGGCCCGCAAGCTGGGCGCCACCCACCTGGTCGACTCGTCCAAGACCGACCCGGTCGCCGAGATCAAGCGGATCGCCGCCGAGACGTACGAGGGTGCCGACGGCGCCGACGTGGTGATCGAGGCGGTCGGCCGGCCGGAGACCTGGAAGCAGGCGTTCTACGCCCGGGACCTGGCCGGGGTGCTGGTGCTGGTCGGGGTGCCGACCCCGGAGATGAAGGTGCCGGACCTGCCGCTGATCGACGTGTTCGGCCGTGGCGGGGCGCTCAAGTCCAGCTGGTACGGCGACTGCCTGCCCAGCCGCGACTTCCCGATGCTGGTCGACCTGTACCGGCAGGGCCGCCTCGACCTGGACGCGTTCGTCACCGAGGAGATCGGCATCGAGGACGTCGAGGCCGCGTTCGGCCGGATGCACGGGCACGCCGAGCCGGTGCTGCGCTCGGTGGTGATCCTGTGAGCGCCGCGCGAGTCGACCACGGGGTGGTCGCCGGGACGTTCAGCCTGGACGGCGAGACGTTCGACGTGGACAACAACATCTGGGTGATCGGCGACGACACCGAGTGCGTGGTGATCGACGCCCCGCACGACGTGGACGCGATCCTCCAGGTGGTCGGCGACCGCCGGGTCACCGCGATCGTCTGCACCCACGCCCACGACGACCACGTCCGGATGGCGCCGGCCCTGCGCGAGCGCACCGGCGCGCCGATCCTGCTGCACCCGGCGGAGTGGCCGCTGTGGGAGCTGACCCACGGCGACGAGACCTGGTGGGACGTCGACCTCAACGACGGCGACCAGATCAACGTGGGCGGGACGACGCTGACCGTGCTGCACACGCCCGGGCACGCGCCGGGTGCGATCTGCCTCTACGCGGCGGAGCTGGGCCAGGTGTTCACCGGTGACACCCTGTTCCAGGGCGGGCCGGGGGCGACCGGCCGGTCGTACTCCGACCAGGACCTGATCGTGGAGTCGATCCGGGAGAAGCTGTTCAGCCTGCCGGAGCAGACCGTCGTGCACACCGGCCACGGCGCGGACACCACGATCGTGGCCGAACGCGACCGTTAGGACGCTCGCGACCGGCGCAGGACCCGGACTGCGCCGGTCGTCGCCAGCGCCCACACCACCAGGACCGGCTGGAAGAGCAGCCGGATCCCGCGGGCGGCGTCGGTGTCCATTCCGAAGCCGTCCTTCTGCTCGACGAACTGGGCGATGTTGCCCGGGAAGACGGCGACGAAGAACGCCGCGGTGATCGCCCCGACGATGCCGCGGGCCGGCTGGCGCCACACCGACAGCAGGGCGAGACCGAGGCAGATCTCGACCACGCCCGAGGCGAGGACGACGAAGTCGGCGTCGAGCGGCACCCAGGACGGCACCTGCGCCTGGAACTCCTCGCGGGCGAAGGTCAGGTGGCCGGTGCCGGCGAACCCGAGCGCCGCGCCGAGCAGGATCTGACCGGCCACGCCCAGGATGCCCATGCCGGAACGCTACCGCAGGCCGGTTGCCGTCTCTTGCGGGCGTGCGGCAGCATCGGCGAGATGACGCCCCGGCGCCCCGAGCTCGACGTGATCCGCCTGATCGTGGTGCTCGGCCTGGTTTTCTTCCACGCCGCGCTGGTCTTCGACGCGCGCGACGACTTCTACGTCAAGAACGCGCAGACCACCGAGGCGATCACCTGGCTGGCCGGGCTCGCCGTGGTCTGGGCGATGCCGTCGCTCTTCCTGATCGCGGGCTTCGGGTCGTGGCACTCGATGCGGCGCCGCGGCGTGCGCGGTTTCGCCGGTGAGCGGCTGCTGCGGCTCGGTGTGCCGCTGCTGTTCGCAACGGTGGCGCTGTTGCCGCTGCCGCAGTGGCTGCGGCTGAAGGCGGCCGACCCCGGTTACGCCGAGTCCTATCCGCGGTTCCTCACCCGGTTCTTCGACGTCCACCTCAGCTTCGCCGACTTCCCGTTCCTGGTGCGGGGGGAGCACTTCGAGAGCGGTCACCTCTGGTTCGTGGTGCTGCTGCTCGCCTTCTCGCTGCTGCTCAGCCTCCCGGCGGCCGCGCTGCCCGCCCGCCACGCTGCCCGGGCCCGCGACCTGATCGCCGCGACCGTCGCCCACCGCGGGGCGCTGCTGGTGCTGCCCGCCGTCCCGGTCGCCGTCGTCGGCGCCCTGCACGGCATGGAGGAGCCGTTCGCGGGCTGGAGCCGCTGGGCGTACCTGCTGTTCTTCCTCTACGGTTTCGCGCTGGCCGCCGACGACCGGATCCGGGCCGCGATGCGCCGGGAGGCGCGCGCCGCGGCGGTCGCGGGCGTCCTGCTGTTCGGCGCGGCCGGGGCGGCGCTGAGCACCGCCGAGGGTGAGCCGTTCACCGACATGACCGGCCACGCGGTTCTGGCCCGGGTGCTGTTCAGCCTGGCCGGCTGGTGCTGGGTGGTGGCGATCCTGGGCCTGCTCGACCGGCCCCGGCCCGAGCGCGCCGGGCCGCCCGGCCGTGACCGGCGGATCTACGGCTACCTCGCCGCCGCCGCCCTGCCGCTCTACATCCTGCACCAGCCGGTGGTCGTGACGGTCGCCTACGTCGTGGTGCGCCTGCGGGCGCCGATCGCGGTGAAGTACCCGATCATCGTCGTCGTCTCCTTCCTGATCATGTTCGTCCTCTACGACCTGGCCGTCCGGCGCACCCGGGTCACCCGGCTGCTGTTCGGAATGCGGGCGGGGGATGCGCGGACGAGGGAAGAAGTGGACGGTCGGCCCTTCCCATCGTCCGATTCGGAGACGAGGATCTGATCACGGCCCGTGCCGGACTCGGTGCTCGCAGTGATCATCGGTCGGCCGGCGCCGGGAAGGGGCTGGGTGCTCTCCGACGAGAACAGAGCCGCCGTGCCGTCGCCGCCGTCGCCGCGGGCGCCGCGCCCGGGGCGGTCGTCCGGCCCCGACGCGCTGTCGATGATCCGCCGGTCCGTCCTCGTCAACGCCGATCACGCGCTGCGCACCCTGCACCGCCATGAGGACTGGGATCCGCCGGTCCGCGCGATGCTGCTGGCCGAGACCCACCTGCGGCTGCACTGCGTCGGCGCCGACCCGGCGGTCCACCTGAGTGAGGCGGCCGGCGCGGCCCGCTCCGCGCACGCGATCGCGGTGGTCGCCGGTGACGTCGACGAGCGGCTGTTCGCCTCCAGCGCGGTGCTGGCCGACGTCGCCTGCTGCGGCGAGGATCCGGCCGCCGTCGCCGAGTGCACCGAATATTTCAAGCTCGCCGCGGCCGCGCACGACGAGGTGCGGGCATACTGTGCCGCTGCGATGCGGGCGGTGGCCCAGTTCCACTGGCTGGACTGCGTGGCCGGCCGGACCCTGCTGGAGACCGTCCACCGCCGTTGCCTCGACTGGGCCGACGGCGCCGACTTCGCGCAGATGGTGACCGACGCCCTGACGGTCATGGCGCTGGCCTGCGACGGGCCGGGTTACCGGGTGGACGTGCGGTCCTGGGCGCCGGTGCCGGGCGGGATGCTGCATCCCGACGTGCTGCACCCGCCGGTGCGCTATCTGACCTCGCGGCTGCGGCGCCGGCTGCCGGCGCACACCTGCGGCGCCTGAGAAACAAGGTTTCTCGAAAGGGTTGTCCCAGCGCGGCAGACATTACAAGATGTCGATGGGAGCGCTCCCACCGCTCCTTCCCGTTCCCCCATCCTGAGGAGTTCCACCGTGCTCGACCGAAAGGGAAGGAAACGCCTGGCCACGGCCGCCACCAGTCTGGCGCTGGCGGTCACCGGCCTGATGGCGCCATCGGCGCCGGCGGCCGCCGCCGTGCCGGCCAACGACTGGCTCCACGTGCAGGGCAACCAGATCGTGGACGAGGCCGGCAACCCGGTCTGGCTGACCGGCACCAACTGGTTCGGCTTCAACGCCTCCGAACGGGTCTTCCACGGCCTGTGGTCCGGCAACATCACCGAGATCACCAAGTCGATGGCCGACCGGGGCATCAACATCGTGCGCGTGCCGATCTCCACCCAGCTGCTGCTCGAGTGGAAGGCCGGCACGTTCGGCACGGTCAACGTCAACACGTACGCCAACCCGGAGCTCACCGGCAAGAACAGCCTGCAGATCTTCGACTACTGGCTGGAGCTCTGCAAGCAGTTCGGCATCAAGGTGATGCTGGACGTGCACAGCGCCGAGGCCGACAACTCCGGCCACGTCTACCCGGTCTGGTACAAGGGCTCGATCACGCCCGAGCTGTTCTACCAGGGCTGGGAGTGGGTGACCAACCGCTACAAGACCAACGACACGATCGTGGCGATGGACATCAAGAACGAGCCGCACGGCACGCCGAACGACACCCAGCGCGCCAAGTGGGACAGCTCCACCGACGTCGACAACTGGAAGCACACCGCGGAGACGGCGGCCAAGCGGATCCTCGCCATCAACCCGAACGTGCTGGTGCTGGTCGAGGGCCAGGAGGTCTACCCGCGCGAGGGCGAGACCTGGAGCTCGCCGAACACCGACCCGGACCTGTCGCCGAACTACTACTACAACTGGTGGGGCGGCAACCTGCGCGGCGTCAAGGACCACCCGATCAACCTGGGCGCCAACCAGGATCAGCTGGTCTACTCGCCGCACGACTACGGGCCGCTGGTCTTCAATCAGCCGTGGTTCGACAAGCCGTTCGACAAGACCACGCTGACCAACGACGTGTGGCGGCCGAACTGGTTCTACCTGCATGAGAACGGCACCGCGCCGCTGCTGATCGGCGAGTGGGGCGGCCGGCTCGGGCAGGACGCCCGGCAGGACAAGTGGATGACCGCGCTGCGCGACCTGATCGTGGAGCACCGCCTGCACCAGACGTTCTGGGTGCTCAACCCCAACTCCGGTGACACCGGCGGCCTGCTGCTCGACGACTGGAAGACCTGGGACGAGCAGAAGTACGCGCTGCTCAAGCCCGCGCTGTGGCAGCACGCCGGTAAGTTCGTCGGCCTCGACCACCAGACGCCGCTCGGCGCCAACGGGATCAGCCTGGGCCAGCGTTACGGCGACGGCGGGGGAGAGGGCGACAGCACCGCGCCGTCCGTGCCCGGTCAGCCGGCGGCGAGCAACGTGACCTCCACCGGGGTGCGGCTCACCTGGGCCGCGTCGACCGACAACGTCGGCGTGACCGCCTACGACGTGCTGCGCAACGGCACCGTGGTGGCGACCGTCTCGGGCACCAGCTACGACGTCACCGGACTGACGGCGGCCACGGCGTACACCTTCAGCGTCCGTGCCCGGGACGCCGCCGGCAACGTCTCCGCGGCCTCGCCCGGCCGCAGCGTCACCACCGCGACCGGCGGCGGCAGCGGCGACCAGGGCTGCACCGCGACCTACAAGACGGTCAGCGCCTGGAGCGGCGGCTTCCAGGCCGAGGTCACGGTGCAGAACACCGGCACCGCGGCCTCCACCGGGTGGACCGTGACCTGGACCTATCCGAGCGGAACGACGCTCGGCTCGGTGTGGAACGGGGTGTCGTCGACGCCCGCGGTGACGGTGCGCAACGTGGCTCACAACGGCGCTCTGGCGGCCGGTGCGAGCGCCACGTTCGGCCTGATCGGTTCGGGTGCGAACGCCACCCCGGCCAACCTGGCCTGCGCGGCGTCCTGAACAGGGTTCCGCCCGCCGCAGCCCGAGGGCGGCGGGCGGAACCCCGGGCCTAGACGTCGCGGCGGCGGAACACCAGGACGGCGGCGAGCAGCAGGAGCAACGGCCACAGAGCGTACGCGAGCCAGGCCTGGGTGGCCGTGGCGTAGATGTCGCCGACGGCGGACGGCGGGCCGTACGACTGGGTCAGCCGCTGCCACGCCGGGACGAGCATGGCGTGGTTGACCGCCCTCGTCGCCTCCTGGTGGGTGCCGGCCAGCTGCGGAGCCAGGACCAGCAGCAGAATGCCGCAGACGTAGACCGTGCCGCCGTGCCGCAGCAGCACCGCCAGGCCCAGGCCGACCAGGGCACACACCGGTGCGATCAGCGTCGCCGCGAGCAGGGCGGGCACCGTGCCGGGCAGGGCGAACGACACGTCACCGAGGATCAGCCCGGACACGGTGAACCCGGCGAACGCCATGATCGCCCCGGCGACCGTCCAGAGTGCGGCCAGCACGGCGGCCTTCGCGAGCACCAGCTCGGCGCGGGCGGGCACCGCCACCGCCGTCGCGCGGATCAGGCCGCTGCTGTGCTCGGTGATCATCGTGGTCGCGCCGAAGCTGGTGGCCACGATGATCAGTGCCAGGTAGCCGGCCAGGGGGAAACCGTCGCTCAGGCCGTACTCGTCGGTGGGGGACTTGGTGTGCGCGGCGAAAGCCGCGGCAGCGACCAGGACCAGCGCGGTGAGCGCGAGGGTCCACCGGGTCGAGGGCAACGCGCGCAGCTTGAGCCACTCGGCGGCGATCAGGTCGCGCATCACGCACCCCCGGCCCGGTAGTCGACGCTGGCCGCGGTGAGCTCCAGGAACGCGTCCTCCAGCGAGCCGGACGGACCGGCCAGCTCGGACACCGGGCCCTCGGCGAGCAGCCGGCCGCGACCGACGACGATCACCTCGTCGGCGGTCGCCGCCATCTCGCCGATCAGATGGCTGGACAGGAACACCGTGCGGCCCTCGGCGGCGAGCCGGCGGAACAACCCGCGGGCCCAGCGGACGCCTTCCGGGTCCATGCCGTTCACCGGCTCGTCGAAGATGAGCACCGGGGGATCGCCGAGCAGGGCGGTGGCCACGCCGAGCCGCTGCCGCATGCCCAGCGAGTACGTGCCGACGCGCCGCCCGGCGACCTCGGTGAGCCCGACCTCGCCGAGGACCTCGTCGACGCGCCGGCGCGGCAGGCCGTTGCCGCGGGCCAGCGCGGCCAGGTGCACCACGGCGGAGAGGCC
>NZ_JBEZZB010000096.1:0-40652 GCF_040638955.1 Actinoplanes sp. NPDC024001 | reverse complement strand
CGCGCCACATCCCCGGTCCGATACATCCGCTCACCGAACGCGAACGGCGACGCCACAAACCGGTGCGCCGTCAACCCGGCCCGGCCCGCATACCCACGCGCCACACCCGCACCCGCGATATACAGGTCACCCGCCACACCCGGCGGAACCGGCTGCAGGAACCCGTCCAGCACGAACACCTGCGTGTTCGCGATCGGCCGGCCAATCGACACCACACCGGCATCCACCACCTCCGACGCCGTCGACCAGATCGTGGTCTCCGTCGGCCCGTACACGTTCGTCACCCGCCGCGCACCCACGGTCAGCGCCCGCGCGACCTCCGGCGGCAACGCCTCACCACCGACCAGCACCGTCAACCCGGCGACCAGATCCGGCTGCTCGGCGAGCAGGGCCTGCCACAACGTGGGCGTCGCCTGCATCACCGTCACCCCGCTCCGGTCGACCAGCGCCCGCAGCCGTGCCGGGTCGTGCACCACATCGCGGCTGGCCACCACCACTGCGGCGCCGCTGAGCAGCGGCACGAACAACTCCAGCGCGGCGATGTCGAACCCGACCGTGGTCACCGCCAGCAGCCGGTCCGCCGGGGTCATCGCGACCCGGGCGCACATGTCGGTCAGGAAGTTGACCAGGGCTCCGACCGGCACCACCACACCCTTCGGCGTGCCGGTGGATCCGGACGTGTAGATGACGTACGCCGCGCTGTCCGCCGTCTGACGGCCGGACAGTGGACGGTCGTCATCACCGACCGGCGAGCTGAGCACATGCGCGGCACCGCTGTCGGCCACCATGAACTCGATCCGCTGCGCCGGCAGATCCGGATCGATCGGCAGATACGCCGCCCCCGTCTTCCACACCCCCAGCAGTGACGCCACCACCTCGACGCCGCGGTCCATCACCACCGCGACCACCGACTCAGCACCGATGCCCTGACCGATCAGATACCGCGCCACCCGGTTCGCCGCCGCATCCAACTGTCGATACGACCACTCCACCCCATCCGCGATCACCGCGACCGCATCCGGCGTCGCCGCCACCTGCCGCTCGAACAACTCCACCACCGAGGCATCCACCACCTCGACCGCCGTGTCGTTCCATTCAGACACCACCCGCTTCCGCAGGTCGGGTTCGAGGACTCGTACGGTGTCGATCGGGGTTTCGGGGTTGTCGTTGAGCGCGGTGACCAGGTTGTCGACGGTGGTGCACAGCAGCCGGCCCACCGCGTGCGGGTCGACCGGTTCGGCCACCTCCACGGTCAGCGTCAGGTCGCCGGTGCCCGGGTCGTTGACCGACAGGGTCAGCGGGTAGTTGGTCCGCTCCCGGGCCACGACGCTCCGGATGCCCTCCGGCCCGCGGCTGGGCTCGGTGTCCTGCACGGCCGGCCCCTGCGCCAGGTGCCGGTAGTTGAACAGCGACGTGAACAGCGGCGCGTTGTCGGCGACGCCGCTGGCCTGCTGCGCCACCGCCAGCGAGGCGTGTTCGTGTTCCAGCAGCGCGGCCAGCTGTGCCCGCATCTGCTCGACGGCGGCGCGGGCGCCGACCCGGCCGGTACGCACCCGCACCGGCAGCGTGTTCATGAAGGGGCCGACCACCCGGTCAGCGCCCTCACCGGCGTTCATCCGGCCGAACAGGACGGTGCCGAACACCACGTCGTCGCGGCCGGACAGCACCGACACCACCCGGGCCCACGCCACGTGCAGCACCGTCGCGGTGCTCACGCCCAACTCGCGGGACACCTCGCGCAGCCGGTCCACCACGTCGTGCGGCACCGGCACCAGGACCGAGGACGATTCCTTGCCGTCACCGCGGACGTTCATCAGTCCGTACGGCGCCGTCGGCTCGGTGACGTCGCCGAGCAGCTCGGTGAAGAACCGCTCGTGCTCCTCCCGCGGCACGCTGCGCGCCTGCGCCACGAAGTTGCGGAACGGCAACGCGGGCGCCAGATCCTGGGTGTTCCCGGTCAGGATCGCCCACATCTCCGCCATCAGGACGTCCATGCCCTGGTGGTCCTGGAGCATGTGGTGCATGCGGACCAGTCCGAGCCAGCCGTCGCCGACCTGGGCGGCGTGCACGCTCATCAGCGGCGGGCGGCGCAGGTCCATCGTCGAGCCGACCAGGTCGGTCAGCTGCTTCGCCGGGTCCGGGTGGCCCGCCTCGAGCTCATGGGTCGTGACCGGCACCGTGGCGTTGCGCCAGACCACCTGGACCGGCTCGCGCAGGTCCTCCCACACCACGCCGGTGCGGTAGATGTCGTGCCGGTCGACGACCTGCTGCAACGCCTGCGCGAAGCCGTCGAGCCGGGCGCGGGTGTCGAACTCGAACACCCACGTCAGGACGTACGGATCCTCGCCGCCCTCGGCCATCAGGTGGTGGAACAGGAGGCCTTCCTGCAGCGGCGCGAGGGGATAGACGTCGGCCACGTTCGCCGCGCCGCCCTCGACGCCGGCGACCACCCGGTCGATCTCGGCCTGGGACAGCTCGACCAGCGGCAGCATGTCCGGGGTGATCCGGTCCGTGCCCTCGGGGATCAGGTTGTCCGGGACCTCGACGGCGTCGACCGCGGTGGCCGCGGCGAGCCCGGCCGGCGTCGGCGTCTCGAACAGTGCCCGCACCGACACTGCGACATCGCGGGCGCGCAGTTCCTCGACCAGCCGCACGGCGAGCAGGGAGTGCCCGCCGAGGCGGAAGAAGTCGTCGTCGACGCCGACCCGCTCCAGGCCCAGCACCTCGGCGAACACCGCGCACAGGATCTCCTCTCGCGCGGTGGCCGGGGCCCGGCCCGCACCAGCCTCGTACTCCGGCGCCGGCAGTGCCCGCCGGTCCAGCTTGCCGTTGACCGTCAACGGCAACCGGTCCAAGGCCACGATCGCCGAGGGAACCATGTACTCCGGCAGCCGCTGAGCCGCGAACTCCCGCAGCCCCGCAACGTCAGGCACCACGTAGGCGACCAGCCGCTTATCGCCCGGCACATCCTCCCGGGCCACCACCGCGACCTGCTCCACCTCCGGATGGTCCTGCAGCACCGCCTCGACCTCACCCGGCTCGATCCGGAAACCACGGATCTTCACCTGCTGGTCCGCGCGGCCGGCGAACACCAACTGCCCGTCCGCCGACCACTTCGCCAGGTCACCCGAGCGATACATCCGCTCACTGACCCCGAACGGCGACGCCACAAACCGGCTCGCCGACAGACCAGGCTGACCCATGTAGCCACGGGAAACCTGCACACCGGCGACATACAGCTCGCCGACCACGCCCGGCGGCACCGGCTGCAAATGCTCGTCAAGGACGAACAGTGACGTGCCGGCCAGACCGCGACCGACCACACTGCCGGCCTCGGCGCCGGTGAGCTGCCAGATCGTCGAGTGAACCGTGGTCTCGGTGATCCCATACATGTTGATCAGCTGCGGACCACCCTCGGTCAGCCAGCCGTACACCCGGGCGGGTTCCAACGCCTCGCCCGCGAACACCACCAGCCGGACCCGGCCGATCGGCGTCGGGGCCGCGGTCAGCAGCTGGTAGAACGCCGACGGCGTCTGACTCAGCACCGTCACCTGCTCACGCTCGATCAGCTGAGCGAAGTCCTGCGGCGACCGGGAGACCTCGTAGGACACCACCACGACCCGGGCCCCGTGGACCAGGGCACCCCACAGTTCCCACACCGACACGTCGAACGCGAACGAGTGGAAACACGCCCACACATCCGTCGCGGCCAGCTCGAAGGAGTCGCGGGCCGCGTCGAGCAGACCCAGCACGTTGCGGTGAGTGACCACCACACCCTTCGGCGTGCCGGTCGACCCCGACGTGTAGATCATGTAGGCCGCCGAGTCCGGGGACACCGTCACCGCGAACGGCTCGGTCGACAGGTCCGTCAGGTTGTCCAGCAGCACCGTCGGCACCGCTTCAGGGACCAGCGGCGCGCAGACGGCCGAGGTGACGACCACCGCGGCGTGCGCATCGGCCAGCACCGCGCCGACTCGCTGCGCCGGCGATCGCGGGTCGACCGGCACATAGGCGGCGCCGGCCTTCATGATTGCGAGCAGCGACACCACCACATCAGCGCCACGCTCCAAGACCACACCCACCGCCGAGCCGGGCGTGATACCCAGACCGGCAAGATGTCGGGCCAGACCATTCGCCCGAGCGTCCAGCTCCCGATAGGTCAGCGACACCCCGTCGGCCACGACCGCGACCGCATCCGGCGTCGCCGCCACCCGCTGCGCGACCCGCTCCACCACCGTGCCCTCCGGCACACCGAAGGTCGGAACGTTCCACTCGGACAGCACCCGGGCACGCTCGTCAGCATCCAAGACCTCGATCGCGCCGAGCCGCACCTCCGGCGCCGCCACCACGGCCGCCAGCACCCGCTGCAGAACGGTCACGAGCCGCTCGGTGGTCGCCCGGTCGAAGAGGTCGTCCGACGCGATCAGCCCACCGCGCAGACCCTCCGGCCGGCCGTCCCCGTCGAACGTCTCGGCGATCACCAGGTCCAGGTCGAACCGGGCCGCCATGGTCGTCTCGATGCCCGTTCCCGGCGCTGCGCCCGAGCCTGCCCGGGGCAGGTTCAGCGCGCCGCGCTCGGTGTTCTGCACGGTCAGCACGACCTGGAACAGTGGGTGCCGGGCCAGCGAGCGGCTCGGCGCGAGTTCCTCGACCAGCCGCTCGAACGGCACGTCCTGATGGGCCAGCGCCCCGAGCGTCGTCTCCCGCACCCGGGCCAGCACCTGCCGGAACTCCGGGTCGCCGGACAGATCGGTGCGGATGACGAGGGTGTTGACGAAGAACCCGACCAGATCGTGCAGGGCCTCATCGGTACGACCGGCGACCGCCGATCCGATCGGGATGTCGGTGCCCGCACCCAGCCGCGACAGCGACACCGCGAGCGCGGCCTGCAGCACCATGAACGTGGTGACACCCTCGGCCCGGGCCAGCTCGGCGAGGCGCTGGTGCACCTCGGCCGGCACCTGCAACGGCACCTGGTGCCCCCGGTGCGAGGCCACCGCGGGACGCGACCGGTCCACCGGCAGCGTGAGCTCCTCCGGCGCGCCGGCCAGCCGGTCCCGCCAGTACCCGACCTGGGTCGACAGCAGGCTGTCCGGGTCGGAGTCCGACCCGAGCAGCGCCCGTTGCCAGGCCGCGTAGTCGGCGTACTGCACCGGCAGCGGCTCCCAGACCGGCGCCGCGCCGCGCAGCCGCGCCTCGTACGCCGTCGACAGGTCCCGGGTCAGCGGAGCCGTGGACCAGCCGTCACTGGCGATGTGGTGCACCACCAGCACGAAGACGGACTCGCCGGCGCCGTTCTCGAGTAGCCACGCCCGGATCGGTATCTCGGTCGCGAGGTCGAACGCGTACTCGGTCGCCTCAGCCACCGCCCGGCCCAGCTCGTCGGCGCCCACCGCACGGACCTCGAGGACCGAGGCCACCTCGTCACGATCCAGAATCTTCTGGTACGGCTCTCCGCCCGCCACCGCGAACACCGTCCGCAGCGACTCGTGGCGGCCGATGACGTCCCGCAACGCGGCGTCCAGGGCGTCCACGTCGAGGTCGGCGCCGAGCCGGACCACGGTCGGGATGTTGTACAGCGGACTCGGACCCTCCAGCTGACCGAGGAACCACAGCCGCTGCTGCGCGAACGACAGCACCGGCCGCTCCGCGCGTTCCCCGGCTCGCAGCGCCAGCCGCGCCCGGCCGGCGTCGCCGCCGGCCAGCCACGCCGCCAGCCCCGCCACGGTCGGGGTGTCGAACAGCGCCCGCATCGGCAGTTCGACGCCGAGCACCGCCCGCACCCGCGACGACAGCCGCACCGCGAGCAGTGAGTGCCCGCCGAGGCGGAAGAAGTCGTCGTCGACACCGACCCGCTCCAGGCCCAGGACCTCCGCGAACACCCCGCACAGGATCTCCTCCTGCACGGTGATCGGGGCCCGGCCGGCGCCCGTGCCGGCGGCGTGCTCCGGCGCCGGCAGCGCCCGCCGGTCCAGCTTGCCGTTCCTCGTCAGCGGCAACCGGTCCAGCACCACCACCGCGGACGGCACCATGTAGTCCGGCAGCCGCTGTCCCACGAATTCGGGAAGGCCGGTGACCTCGGTGTCCGCTTCGGCCGGCACCACGTAGGCGACCAGCCGCCGGTCACCCGGCGTGTCCTCCCGGACGATCACCGCGGCCTGGTCCACGTTCGGGTGCGCGCTGAGAGCCGCTTCGATCTCACCGGGCTCGATCCGGAACCCGCGAACCTTCACCTGCTCGTCGACGCGGCCGAGGAACAGCAGCTGCCCGTCGGCGGTCCACTGGGCGACGTCGCCGGTGCGGTACATCCGGCTGCCGGCCGTTTCCGCGGACTCGAACGGCGACGCCACGAACCGCTCCGCCGTCAGTGCCGCCCGGCCCACGTATCCCCGGGCGACACCGGCGCCGGCGATGTACAGCTCGCCGGCCACTCCCGGGGGCACCGGCTGCAGGCGCTCGTCGAGGACGTACAGCTGGGTGTTGGCGATCGGCCGGCCGATCGGCACCGTGTCACCGACCTCGTCACCGGCCGCCACCTCGAACACGCAGCAGCCGACCACCGTCTCGGTCGGGCCGTACTCGTTGACCACGACCGATCCGGGCGCACGCTCCAGCCAGGCCCGCACCGAGGCGCCGGGCAGCGCCTCGCCGCCCACCACCCAGGTCCGCCCCGCTGCCGCCACCTGCTCGTCGGGCAGTGACGCGACCAGCAGCGGCAGATGCGCGGGGACGACCTTCACCAGCCCGAAGCCGCCGCGCTCGGACAGCAGCGTGGCCAGTCCGTCGGCGTCGCCGGCGCGGCTGACCACCACCGCCGATCCCGACACCAGCGGCGCCAGCACGCTCGTGACGGTCAGATCGAACGCCAGGGAGGAGTGCAGCGGCGCGCCGCCGCCACCGGGCACCATCCGGTAGGCGTCGACGGCCCAGACCAGATAGTTCGTCAGCCCGCCGTGCGTGACCGCCACACCCTTCGGCGTTCCGGTCGACCCGGACGTGTAGATCACGTAGGCCAGCCCGGACAGGTCGGCCGGCACGGCCGGGTCGGTGTCCGGCTGGGCGGTGACCATTGCCGTGACCATCCGGTCGTCGAGGGCGACCATCCGCACCCGGCCGGCCGGCAGGTCGTCCAGCACCTCCTCGGTGCCCAGCAGCAGCGCCACCCGGCAGTCGGCGAGCATGAACGCGATCCGGTCGGCCGGCAGTTGCGGGTCGATGGGCAGGTATCCCGCCCCCGCCTTCCACACGGCCAGGATCGCGGTGACCATCTCGACGCTGCGGGGCAGGCACAGCCCGACCACGGACTCCGCGCCGACGCCCTGGCTGATCAGGTAGTGCGCCAGCCGGTTCGCCGCCGCGTCCAGCTCCCGGTACGACGTCTCGACGCCGTCCTCGACCACGGCCACCGCGTCCGGAGTCGCCGCCACCTGCCGGTGGAACAGCTCCGCCACGGTCTCGGCCGGGGTCGCGACCGCGGTGTCGTTCCATCCGAGCAGCACCTGCTGCCGCAGGCCGGCGTCGAGCACCGGCACGCTGTCCACCGGCGTTTCCGGGTGCTCGTGCAGGCTGTCGGCCAGCGCGCTGACCAGGTTGTCGACCGCCGTGCACAGCAACCGGCCCACCGCGTCCGGGTCGATCGCGGTGACCGCGAGCACGGTCAGCGAGAGTCCCCTGGCGTCCAGGTCGTTGACCGACACGGCCAGCGGATAGTTCGTCCGCTCCTTCGTGACGAGGCTGCGGATGCCCTCGGGCGCCCGGCCGGCGTCCGGCCCGGCAGTGCCCTGCGCGATGTGCCGGTAGTTGAACAGCGAGGTGAACAGCGGCGTGTTCTCCGCGATCCCGCTGGCCTGCTGCGCCACCGCGAGCGGCGCATGCTCATGCTCCAGCAATGCGGCCAGTTGCGCCCGCATCTGCTCGACCGCGGCACGAACCCCCACCCCATCGGTACGCACCCGCACCGGCAGCGTGTTGATGAACGGACCCACCACCCGGTCCGCGCCCGCCCCGCCGTTCATCCGGCCGAACAGGGTCGTGCCGAACACCACGTCGTTGCGGCCGGACAGCACCGACAGCACCCGGGCCCACGCGACATGCAGCACGGTCGCCGAGCTGACGCCGAGCTCACGCGCCACGTCCCGCAGCCGGTCCACGACCTCGGTGGGCACGGGCATCGTGGTGGCCACCGACTCGCTGTCGTCGCCGCTGACGTCCATCAGCCCGTACGGCGCGGTCGGCTCGGTGACGTCGCCGAGCAGCTCGGTGAAGAACCGCTCGTGTTCCTCCCGCGGCACGCTGCGCGCCTGGGCGACGAAGTTGCGGAACGGCAGCGCCGGCGCCAGCTCGTGCGCCCGCCCGTCGAGGGTGGCCTGCACTTCCTGCTGGAGCACGTCCATGCCGTGGTGGTCCTGGAGCATGTGGTGCATCCGGACCAGCGCCAGCCAGCCGTCGCCGACCTGGGCGGCGTGCACGTCCATCAGCGGCGGCCGGTTCAGGTCCATCGCCGAGCCGACCAGCTCGATCAGCTGCTCGGCCGGATCCGGGTGGCCGGCTTCCAGCACATGGATGGTCACCGGCAGCACCACGGTGCGCCAGACCACCTGGACCGGCTCGGGCAGCCCGTCCCACACCACACCGGTGCGGTAGATGTCATGCCGATCGACAACCTGCTGCAACGCCCGGGTGAACCCGTCAAGCCGCTCCCGGCTGTCGAACTCGAACACCCACACCGGCACGTACGGGTCAGCACCACCCTCGGCCATGAGGTGGTGGAACAGCAGACCCTCCTGCAGCGGCGCGAGCGGATAGACGTCGGCCACGTTGGCCGCGCCACCGTCGACACCGGCGACGACGCGCTCCACGTCAGCGTCGGTGAACTGGACCAGCGGCAGCATGTCCGCCGTGATGTGCTGCGCGCCCTCGGGGATGAGGTTGTCCGGGACGACGATCGCGTCCGTTCCGGTGGCGGCGGCGAGCCCGGCCGGTGTCGGGGTCTCGAACAGCGCCCGCACCGACACCGTGACGCCGCGGCCGCGCAGTTCCTCGACCAGCCGCACCGCGAGCAGTGAGTGCCCGCCGAGGCGGAAGAAGTCGTCGTCGACACCGACCCGGTCCAGACCCAGCAGCTCGGCGAACACCTCGCACAGGATCTGCTCCTGCACAGTTGCCGGTGCCCGGCCCGTGCCCGCTTCGTACTGAGGTGCCGGCAGCGCCTTGCGGTCCAGCTTGCCGTTCACCGTCAGCGGCAGCCGGTCCAGCACCACGACAGCCGAGGGCACCATGTACTCCGGCAGCCGCTGCCCGGCGAACTCGCGCAGCCCGGCAACCTCACCATCGACCGGCACCACATAGGCGACCAGCCGCTTGTCACCCGGAACGTCCTCGCGGGCGACCACCGCCACCTGAGCGACCTGCGGATGCGCCCGCAGCACCGCCTCAACCTCACCCGGCTCGATCCGGAACCCGCGGATCTTGACCTGCTCGTCGGCGCGGCCGGCGAACATCAACTGCCCGTCCGCGGTCCACTTCACCAGGTCACCGGTGCGATACATCCGCTCGCCCGAACCCGACGGACACGCCACGAACCGCTCACCGGTCAGACCCGGCCGGCCCACATAGCCGCGCGCCAACCCGGCCCCGGCGATATACAACTCACCGGCCACCCCCGGCGGCACCGGCGACAGTCCACCGTCCAGGACGTAGAAGCGGGTGTTCGCGATCGGCGAGCCCGCCGGGACCGGCCCCTGCCGCTGCCCGTCGACCAGGCCGGCCGCGACCATCACCGTCGCCTCGGTCGGCCCATACGTATTCACCAACCGCCGGCCGGCCGACCACGCCCGGGCCGTCACCTCACTGATCGCCTCGGCACCGACCACCAGCGTCTCCACCGACGCCAGATCCGCCGGATCCAGCACCTCCAGCAGCGACGGCACCACACTTGCCGCCCGCAGTCCGTCCAGCTCACGCAGCAGCTTCGGCTGCTCCCGCTGCTCGGCACCGGCGATCACCAACGTCGCACCCGACGCCAACGCCACCGCCACATCGAACACCGACGCATCGAAACTGAACGACGCGAACTGCAACATCCGCACACCCGGCGCCGCACCCAACAACGGCCCGAACACCGACACCAGATTCGCCAGCGAACCCTGCGAGACCGCCACACCCTTCGGCACACCCGTCGACCCCGACGTGTAGATCACATACGCCAGACCGGCCGCGTCCACCGGCACCGCAACCGCCGCATCCGACGGCTGCACCTCGTCGAGCCGCACCACCGACACACCAGCCGGGCCATCGCCGTGAGCGACCACCACGCTCACCCCGGCATCGGCCAGCATGAACTCCACCCGATCCGCCGGCAGGCCCGGGTCCACCGGCAGATACGCAGCGCCGGCCTTCCACACCGCCACGATCGCGGTCACCAGCTCAGCACCTCTGGGCAGGAAGAGCCCGACCACCGACTCCGCGCCGATTCCCTGAGCCACCAGGTGACACGCGAGGTCGTTGGCCGCCGCGTCCACATCGCGATACGACAGCTCGACACCGTCGGAAACCACCGCAATCGCGTCCGGCGATGCCGCCACGTGCTGGGCGAACAGCTCGACCACCGCGGCATCGGCCACCTCGGCCGCGGTGTCGTTCCACCCGAGCAGCACCTGCTCCCGCAGGTCCGCGCTGAGGAGGTCGACCTCGCGCAGACGGGTCCCGGTCGCGGTGGTCACCGCTTCGAGCACCCGCACGAACCACTCGGCGACTCGCTGCGTGGTGGACTCGTCGAACAGGTCGGCCGACGCCACCACGGTGCCGTGCAGCCCGGCCGGCCGGCCCTCGGCGTCGAAGGCCTCGACCGCGGTCACCTCGAGGTCGAACCGCGAGTCGACGCTGACCGCACCAGCGGGCCGCTGACCATTTCCGGTGGTGGTGGCCTGCGGAAGGCTGACCGTGCCGCGTTCCAGGTTCTGCAGGGTCAGCATCACCTGGAACAGCGGGTGACGCGACATCGACCGGACCGGGGCGAGTTCCTCCACCAGCCGCTCGAACGGCACGTCCTGATGCTCCAGCGCCTCCAGGCTGGTCTGCCGCACCCGGCCCAGAACCTCGGTGAACGTCGGGTCGCCGGACAGGTCCGTACGCAAGACCATGGTGTTGACGAAGAACCCGACCAGATCGTCGAGGGCCTCGTCCTGCCGGCCCGCGACCGGGAAGCCGATCGGGATGTCGGTGCCGGCGCCCAGCCGGGAGAGGAGCACCGCGAAGGCCGCCTGCAGGACCATGAAGGTGGTGACACCCTCGGCGCGGGCGATCTCGGCGAGGCGCTGGTGCACCTCGGCGGGCACCTGCAACGGCAGCTGGTGCCCGCGGTGCGAGGCCACCGCCGGCCGCGGCCGATCGGTCGGCAGCGTCAGCTCTTCGGGCGCACCGGCCAGGGCGTTGCGCCAGTACGACACCTGCGCCGACAGCAAGCTGTCCGGGTCCGATTCCGAGCCCAGCAGCTCGCGCTGCCACACCGCGTAGTCCGCATATTGCACCGGCAGCGGCTCCCAGGTCGGGGCCTCGCCGCGCAGCCGCGCCTCGTAGGCGGCCGACAGGTCCCGGCCCAGCGGCGCCATCGACCAGCCGTCACTCGCGATGTGATGCACCACGAGGACCAGCACGGACTCGTCCGCATCGGTACGGAACAGCAGTGCTCGGATCGGCACCTCGGTGGCCAGGTCGAACGCGATCCGGGTCGCTTCGGCCACCGCGTCGTCCAGGTCGTCCGCGCTTGTCCGGCGAACGTCCAGCGACCAGTTCAGCTCCGCCGGGTCGAGGATCTTCTGGTAGGGCTCGCCGTCGGCCACCGCGAACACCGTGCGCAGCGACTCGTGGCGGCCGATCACGTCGCGCAGCGCGGCGTCCAGGGCGTCCACGTCGAGGTCGCCGCCGAGCCGGAGGACCGCCGGGATGTTGTAGAGCGGGCTCGGGCCTTCCAGTTGGCCGAGGAACCACAGTCGCTGCTGCGCGAACGACAGCACCGGACGTTCCGTCCGCTCCCCCGCCCGCAGCGCCAGGCGGGCCCGGCCGGGAGTCGCCCCGGCCAGCCAGGACGCCACGGCCGCGACCGTGGGCGTCTCGAAGAGCACCCGCAGCGGCAGTTCGACGCCGAGCACGGCTCGCACCCGCGACACCAGCCGCACGGCGAGCAGGGAGTGCCCGCCGAGGCGGAAGAAGTCGTCGTCGACGCCGACCTGGTCGAGGCCGAGGACGTCGGCGAACACCGAGCAGAGGATCTCCTCCTGCACCGACGACGGAGCCCGACCCGAACCCGTCGCGTACTCCGGTGCCGGCAGTGCCCGCCGGTCCAACTTGTCGTTAGCGGTCAGCGGCAGCCGGTCCAGCGTCACCACCGCGGACGGCACCATGTACTCCGGCAACCGCTGCCCGGCGAACTCCCGCAGCCCGGACACTTCACCGTCGACGGGCACCACGTAGGCGACCAGGCGCTTGTCGCCCGGCACGTCCTCGCGGGCGATCACCGCCACCTGCGCGACCTGCGGATGTGCCTGCAGCACCGCCTCGATCTCGCCGGGCTCGATCCGGAACCCACGGATCTTGACCTGCTCGTCCGCGCGGCCGACGAACAGCAGCTGCCCGTCCGCCGCCCGCTTGACCAGGTCACCAGTGCGATACATCCGCTCACCCGAAGCGAACGGACAGGCGACAAACCGCTCACCGGTCAGACCCGGACGGCCCACATAGCCGCGCGCCAGCGCGGACCCGGCAATGTAAAGCTCACCCGTCACCCCGACCGGGACCGGCTCCAACGCCTCATCCAGCACATACAGACGGGTGTTCGCGATCGGCCCACCGATCGGCAACTGACCATCCCGACCATCCACCACATGGGTCGCGACGATCACCGTCGTCTCGGTCGGCCCATACGCGTGCACCATCCGCCGGCCCGGCGCCCAGGCTCGGGCCACCGCCTCGCTGACCGCCTCGGAGCCGACCACCAGCGACTCCACCGACACCAGATCAATCGGGTCCAGCACCTCCAGCAGCGACGGCACCACACTCGCCGCCCGCAACCCGGTCAGCTCCCGCAGCAACTTCGGCTGCTCCCGCTGCTCAGCACTGGCGATCACCAACGTCGCACCCGACGCCAACGCCACCGCCACGTCCAGGACCGACGCGTCGAAGCTGAACGCCGCGAACTGCAGCATCTGCACCCCGGGTGCGGCGCCCAGCAGCGGCCCGAAGACCGACACCAGGTTCGTGAGTGAGCCGTGGGTGACCGCTACGCCCTTCGGCACGCCGGTCGACCCGGACGTGTAAATCACGTAGGCCAGACCGGCAGCGTCCACCGACGCGGCAACCGCGGAGTCGGAGGGCTGCGCCTCGTCGAGCCAGATCACCGACACACCGGAGGCGCTGACCGGCACGTCACGGCTGGCCAGGACGACGCTCACGCCGGCGTCCGCCAGCATGAACTCCGCCCGGTCCGCCGGCAGGCTCGGATCCACCGGCACATACGCGGCGCCGGCCTTCCACACCGCCACGATCGCGATAATCAGCTCCGCACCACGCGGCAGGCACAAACCGACGACCGACTCCGCGCCGACGCCGTGGTCCACCAGGTGCTGCGCCAGGCCGTTGGCGGCCGCGTCCAGTTCGCGGTAGGACATCTCGGCACCGTCGAATACCAGCGCGACCGCGTCCGGGGTCGTTGCCACCTGCCGGGCGAACAGGTCCACCACCGACGCGTCGGCCACCTCGGCCGCGGTGTCGTTCCACCCGGCCAGCGCCTGCTCTCGCAGGTCCGCATTCAGCACCCGCACGGCACCGACCGGAGTCTCCGGACCATCCGTCAGAGCGGCGACCAGCTCGTCGACCGCCGTGCAGAGCAGCTGCCCCACCGTGTGCGGGTCGACTCCGCCGGCCACCTCGACGCTCACCGAGAGGCCACCGGCGTCCTGGTCGTTGATCGACACGGTCAGCGGGTAGTTCGTCCGCTCCTTGGCGAACACTCCCTGGATGCCGTCCGGCGCCGGTCGGGCGTCGGAGCCTGCGGGGCCCTGCGCGATGTGCCGGTAGTTGAACAGCGACGTGAACAGCGGCGAGTTCTCCGCGATCCCGCTCGCCTGCTGCGCCACCGCCAGCGGCGCGTGCTCGTGCTCCAGCAGCGCGGCCAGCTGGGCCCGCATCTGCTCGACCGCGGCCCGCACCCCGGTCCTGCCGGTACGCACCCGCACCGGCAGCGTGTTGATGAACGGACCCACCACCCGATCGGCGCCCGCCCCGGCGTTCATCCGGCCGAACAGCACGGTGCCGAAGACCACGTCGTCGCGGCCGGAGAGCACCGACACCACCCGCGCCCACGCCACGTGCAGCACCGTCGCCGTGCTTACGCCCAGCTCACGTGCGACGTCCCGCAGCCGGTCCGCGGCCTGCTGCGGCATCGGCATCGTGACGGCCGACGACTCAGTGCCGTCACCGCGAACGTCCATCAGCCCGTACGGCGCGGTCGGCTCCGTCACGTCACCGAGCAGCTCGGCGAAGAACCGCTCGTGCTCCTCCCGCGGCACACTGCGCGCCTGCGCCACGAAGTTGCGGAACGGCAGCGCCGGCGCCAGCTCGTCGCTGCGCCCGTCGAGGGTGGCCTGCACCTCGCGCTGGAGAACCTCCATGCCCTGGTGGTCGAGGATCGTGTGGTGCATTCGCAGCAGTCCCAGCCAGCCGTCGCCGGCCTGGGCCACGTGCACGTCCATCAACGGCGGCCGGTTCAGGTCCATCGCCGTGCCGACCAGCTCGATCAGCTGCTTCGCCGGGTTCGGGTGCGCGCCGTCGAGGACGACCGTCGTGACCGGCACCGTGGCGTTGCGCCGGACCACCTGGACCGGTTCGGGCAGCCCGTCCCACACCAGCCCGGTGCGGTAGATGTCGTGCCGGTCGACGACCTGCTGCAACGCCCGCACGAAGCCGTCGAGCCGCTCCCGGGAGTCGAACCGCATGACCGAAACCGATACGTACGGGTCCTCGCCGCCCTCGGCCATCAGGTGGTGGAACAGCAGACCCTCCTGCAGCGGCGCGAGCGGATAGACGTCGGCCACGTTGGCCGCGCCACCGTCGACACCGGCGACGACCCGATCAATCTCGGTCTCGGAGAGCGTCACCAGCGGCAGCATGTCCGGGGTGATCCGGTCCGCGCCCTCGGGGATCAGGTTGTCCGGGACGACGATCGCGCCGGTTCCACCGGCTCCCGCCGCGGCCAGCCCGGCCGGTGTGGGGGTTTCGAACAGGGCCCGCACCGACACCGCGATACCCCGGGCGCGCAGCTGTTCGACCAGCCGCACGGCGAGCAGCGAGTGCCCGCCGAGGCGGAAGAAGTCGTCGTCGACGCCGACCCGGTCCAGACCCAGCAGCTCGGCGAAGACGTCACACAGGATCTGCTCCTGTGCGGTCGCCGGGGCCCGGCCCGTACCCGCCTCGTATTCCGGCGCGGGCAGCGCCTTGCGGTCGAGCTTGCCGTTGACCGTCAGCGGCAGCCGGTCCAGGACCACGACAGCCGAGGGCACCATGTACTCCGGCAGCCGCTGGCCCGCGAACTCCCGCAGCCCGGCGACCTCACTGATCACCGGCACCACATAGGCGACCAGGCGCCGGTCGCCCGGAACGTCCTCCCGGACCAGCACCGCGGCCCGCAGCACGTCGGGATGCGCCAGCAGAACCGCTTCGATCTCGCCGGGCTCGATCCGGAAGCCGCGCACCTTGACCTGGTCGTCGGCGCGGCCGGTGAACATCAGCTGCCCGTCGGTGGTCCACCTGACGACGTCACCGGTGCGGTACATCCGCTCGCCGGCGCTGAACGGGGACGCCACGAAGCGCTCCGCTGTCAGCCCCGCTCGGCCGGCATAGCCGCGCGCCAGCGACGAGCCCGCGACGTACAGTTCTCCGGCGACGCCGGGCGGCACCGGCCGCAGCGCGTCGTCCAGCACGTACACCCGGGTGTTGGCGATCGGCCCACCCACCGTCGGAACCTGGCCCACCTCGAGCGGCGCCGACATCGTCGCGCACACCGACGTCTCGGTCGGACCGTACGCGTTCACCAGACTCCGGCCCGGCGCCCACCGATCCACCACCGCCCGGTCCAGCGACTCACCGGCCGACACCACCGTGCCCACCCGCGACAGCACCGCGGGATCCATCACACCGAGCACCGCCGGCGGCAACGTCACATGTGTCACCGCGTGCCGGAGCAGGACCTCTTCGAGACCCGAACCCGGCTTCAGTTCTTGCGCCGGGGCCACGACGAGCGCGCCGCCGCAGCACAGCGCCATCAGGAGTTCCCAGGTGGCGGCGTCGAAGCCGATGGAGGCGAACTGCAGGACGCGGGCGTCCGGACCGATGCCCCATGTCCGGCTGTGCATCAGTCCCAGGTTCACCGCGCCGCGGTGCGGGACGACGACGCCCTTCGGCGTGCCGGTCGACCCGGACGTGTAGATCACGTACGCCGCGCTGTCCGCCGTCAGGCGGCCGTGCCGCTCGCTGTCGGACAGCGGGCTGTCATCGATCCCCGCATCGTCGGGGCGTGCCGTCAGCACCTGTGCCGCGCCGCTGTCGGCCAGCATGAACTCGATGCGCTGAGCCGGCTGCTGCGGATCGATCGGCAGATACGCCGCGCCCGCCTTCCACACACCCAGCAGTGAGGCCACCAGGTCGACGCCGCGGTCCATCACGACCGCGACCACCGACTCGACGCCGACACCTTGACCGGCCAGGTACCGGGCCACCCGGTTCGCCGCCGCATCCAGCTCGCGATATGACAGCTCGACACCGTCGGCGACCACCGCGACCGCGTCCGGAGTCGCCGCCACCTGCCGCTCGAACAGCGCCACCGTCGTCCCGGCGGTGATCTCAGCGGCGGTGTCGTTCCACCCGGCCAGCACCCGATCACGCTGCCCGGCATCGAGCAGGTCGACGTCACGCAGACGGGTCCCCGCCTCAGCGGTCACCGTCGCCAGCACCCGAGCGAACCACTCGGCGATCCGCTGCGCGGTCGACTCGTCGAACAGATCCGCGGACACCGTGACCTGCCCGCCGAGACCCGCCGGACGGCCCTGCTCGTCGAAGGACTCGACGGCCGTGACGTCCAGGTCGAACCGTACGGTCGCGCTGTCCGCGCCGGTCGACAGCCGCCCGGCGCCGGCGTCGGCCTGCGGCAGGGTGACCGTGCCGCGTTCGACGTTCTGCAGCGTCAGGAGCACCTGGAACAGCGGGTGCCGCGCCATCGACCGGACCGGCGCCAACTCTTCGACCAGCCGCTCGAACGGCACGTCCTGGTGCGCCAGCGCCCCGAGCGTGGTCTCCCGCACCCGGGCCAGCACCTGCCGGAACTCCGGGTCTCCGGCCAGATCGGTGCGGATGACGAGGGTGTTGACGAAGAACCCGACCAGGTCGTCGAGGGCCTCGTCGTTGCGGCCGGCGACCGCCGAGCCGATCGGGATGTCGGTGCCCGCGCCGAGCCGCGACAGCAGCACCGCAAGCGCGGCCTGCAACACCATGAACGTGGTCACACCCTCGGCCCGGGCCAGCTCGGCGAGGCGCTGGTGCACCTCGGCCGGCACCTGCAACGGCACCTGATACCCGCGATGCGAAGCGACCGCGGGACGCTGCCGATCAGCCGGCAGAGCAAGCTCCTCCGGGATACCGGCCAACGCCTCCCGCCAATACTTGACCTGCGCCGACAGCAGACTCTGCGGATCCGATTCCGAGCCCAGCAGCTCCCGCTGCCACACCGCATAGTCGGCGTACTGCACCGGCAGCGGCTCCCAGACCGGCGCCTCGCCGCGCAGCCGCGCCTCGTAGGCGGCCGACAGGTCCCGGCCGAACGGGGCCATCGACCAGCCGTCAGCGGCGATGTGGTGTACGACCAGCACGAGGACCGACTCGTCGGCATCGGTCCGGAACAGCCATGCCCGGATCGGCACCTCGGTGGCGAAGTCGAACGTGTACCGGGTCGCCTCGCTCACCGCCCGGTCCAGGTCGCCGGCGCTGACCGCCTGGAGCTGCAGGGTCCAGTCCAGCTCTGCCGGGTCCAGGACCTTCTGGTACGGCGTGCCGTCGGCCACCGCGAACACGGTCCGCAGCGACTCGTGGCGTCCGATCACGTCGCGCAGCGCCGCGTCCAGTGCCGCGGGGTCCACGCCGGCGTCCAGCCGGACCACTGCCGGCAGGTTGTACAGCGGGCTGGGGCCTTCGAGCTGGTTGAGGAACCACAGCCGCTGCTGTCCGAACGACAGCACCGGCCGTTCCGTCCGCTCCCCCGCCCGCAGGGCGAGTCGGGCCCGGCCGGCGTTCGCCCCGGCCAGCCAGGCCGCCAGGCCGGCCACGGTCGGGGCGTCGAACAGGACCTGCAGGGGAAGCTCGACGCCGAGCAGTGCCCGGACCCGGGACACCAGCCGCACCGCCAGCAGCGAGTGCCCGCCGAGGCGGAAGAAGTCGTCGTCGACGCCGACCGAGTCCAGGCCGAGGACGTCGGCGAACACCGAGCAGAGGATCTCCTCCTGCACGGTCGCCGGGGCCCGGCCGGAACCCGTCGCGTACTCCGGTGCCGGCAGTGCACGCCGGTCCAGCTTGTCGTTGGCGGTCAACGGGAGCCGGTCCAGGACCACCACCGCGGACGGCACCATGTACTCCGGCAGCCGCTGACCCGCGAACTCCCGTAGCCCGGCAACCTCGCCGTCGACCGGCACCACGTAGGCGACCAGCCGCTTGTCACCCGGCACGTCCTCGCGGGCGATCACCGCCACCTGCGCGACCTGCGGATGTGCCTGCAGCACCGCCTCGATCTCGCCGGGCTCGATCCGGAACCCGCGAATCTTGACCTGCTCGTCCGCGCGGCCGACGAACAACAGCTGCCCGTCCGCCGCCCGCTTGACCAGGTCACCAGTGCGATACATCCGCTCACCCGAAGCGAACGGACACGCGACAAACCGCTCACCGGTCAGACCCGGCCTGCCCACATACCCGCGCGCCAACGCTGACCCGGCCACATACAGCTCACCGGCCACACCCGGCGGCACCGGCGACAGTCGCTCGTCGAGGACATAAAGGCGGGTGTTCGCGATCGGTCCACCGATCGGCAGCTGACCGTCCCGGCCGTCCACGACGTGGGTGGCGACGATGACCGTGGTCTCGGTCGGCCCGTAGGCGTGCACCATCCGGCGACCCGGCGCCCAGGCTCGGGCCACCGCCTCGCTGACCGCTTCGGAACCGACCACCAAAGCCTCGACGGACGCCAGGTCGGCCGGCTCCAGCACCTCCAGCAGCGACGGCACCACACTGGCCGCCCGCAACCCGGTCAGCTCCCGCAGCAACTTCGGCTGCTCCCGCTGCTCAGCACTGGCGATCACCAACGTCGCACCGCACGCCAGCGCCACCGCCACGTCCAGGACCGACGCGTCGAAGCTGAACGCCGCGAACTGCAACATCTCCACACCCGGCGCCGCGCCCAGCAACGGCCCGAACACCGACACCAGATTCGCCAGCGAGCCATGCGTGACCGCCACACCCTTAGGCACACCGGTCGACCCGGACGTGTAGATCACGTAGGCCAGACCGGCCGCGTCCACCGGCACCGCCACCGGCACGTCCGAGGGCTGCACATCATCCAGCCGCACCACCGAACCATCGCGGTTACCGACCACCACGCTCACCCCGGCGTCCGCCAGCATGAACTCCACCCGGTCCGCCGGCAGGCTCGGATCCACCGGCACATACGCGGCGCCGGCCTTCCACACCGCCACGATCGCGATGATCAGCTCCGCACCACGCGGCAGGCACAAACCGACGACCGACTCCGCGCCGACGCCGTGGTCCACCAGACGCTGTGCCAGACCGTTGGCGGCCGCATCCAACTCCCGGTAGGACAGCTCGACACCGTCGGCGATCACTGCGACCGCGTCCGGCGACTCCGCCACTCGCTGAGCGAACAGCTCCACCACGGAAGCGTCGGCAACCTCGGCCTCGGTGTCGTTCCACCCGACCAGCACCTGCTCCCGCAGCTCGGCGTCGAGGAGGTCGACCGTGAGCAACCGGGTCCCGGCCTCGGCGGTCACCGTCGCCAGCACTCGCCCGAACCAGTTCGCAACCTGCTGCGCGGTCGACTCGTCGAACAGATCGGCGGCGGCGATCACCGAACCCTGCAGCCCCGCCGGGTGCCCCTGGTCGTCGAACGACTCGACGGCGTTCACTTCCAGGTCGAAGCGCGCCATGGCGGCCGAGGCCGCCATCCCCGGAGCGTCGTCCGCCCCGGACACCGGAAGGTCCACGGTGCCGCGCTCGGTGTTGTGCACGTTCAGCACGACCTGGAACAGCGGGTGCCGGGCCAGCGACCGGACCGGGGCAAGCTCCTCCACCAGCCGCTCGAACGGCACGTCCTGATGCTCCAGCGCCTCCAGGCTCGCCCGCCGCACCCGGCCCAGAACTTCGGTGAACGTCGGGTCGCCGGACAGGTCCGTACGCAAGACCATGGTGTTGACGAAGAACCCGACCAGATCGTCGAGGGCCTCGTCCTGCCGGCCCGCGACCGGGAAGCCGATCGGGATGTCGGTGCCGGCGCCCAGCCGCGACAGCAGCACCGCGAAGGCCGCCTGCAGCGCCATGAAGGTGGTGACACCCTCGGCGCGGGCCATCTCGGCCAGGCGCTGGTGCACCTCGGTCGGCACCTGCAGCGGCACCCGGTGCCCGCGGTGCGAGGCCACCGCCGGGCGCGGCCGGTCGGTCGGCAGGTCCAGTTCCTCCGGCGCGCCGGCCAGCGCCTGCCGCCAGTACTCCACCTGGTTCGACAGCACACTGTCCGGGTCGGACGCCGCACCGAGCAGCTCCCGCTGCCAGATCGCATAGTCGGCGTACTGCACGGGCAGCGGCTCCCAGACCGGCGCCGCACCGCGCAGCCGAGCCTGGTACGCCGTCGACAGGTCGCGGCCCATCGGCCGCCGCGACCAGGCGTCACCGGCGACGTGGTGGGTCACCAGCACCAGCGTGTATCCGTCGGCGGCATCGCCGGTGTGCAACAGCAGCGCGCGGATCGGCACCTCGACCGCGAGGTCGAACGTGTAGCCGATCGCCTCGGCCACCGCACGATCCAGCTCGGCCGGGTCCACCAGTTCGACCCGCAGGGCCCAGTCCAGCTCGGCCGGGTCCAGGATCTTCTGGTACGGCTCGCCGTCGGCCACCGCGAACACCGTGCGCAGCGACTCGTGGCGGCCGATCACGTCCCGCAGCGCGGCGTCCAGGGCCGTGACGTCCAGTTCGCTGGTGAGCCGGGTGACGAACGGGACGTTGTACAGCGGGCTGGGGCCGTCGAGCTGGCCGAGGAACCACAGCCGCTGCTGGGCGAACGACAGTGCCGGCCGCTCCGGTCGTTGTCCCGCCCGCAGGGCTGTTCGGGCCCGGCCCACCCCTGGTCCGGTCAGCCAGGCGGCCAGGCCGGCCACCGTCGGCGTGGCGAACAGTTCCCGCAGCGGCAGTTCGATGTCCAGGATGGCGCGGACCCGCGACACCAGGCGTACGGCCAGCAGCGAGTGCCCGCCGAGCATGAAGAAGTCGTCGTCGACGCCGACCTGGTCGAGGCCGAGGATCTCGGCGAACACCCCGCACAGGATCTCCTCCTGCACGGTTGCCGGGCCCCGGCCGACGGCGGTCGAGTGGTCGGGGGCGGGTAGGGCGCGGCGGTCGAGTTTGCCGGCGCTGGTCAGCGGCAACTGATCCAGCACCACCACCGCCGAGGGCACCATGTACTCCGGCAGCCGCTGCCCCGCATACTCCCGCAGCCCGGCGACCTCATCATCGTCCGCCACGACATAGGCCACCAGCCGCTCGTCACGGACCACCACCGCCGCCTGCTCCACCTGCGGATGCGCCCGCAACACCGCAGCGATCTCACCCAACTCGACCCGGAACCCACGAACCTTGACCTGCTCATCGACCCGGCCCAGGAAGACAACCTCACCATCACAGGTCCACCGCGCCAGATCACCCGTGCGATACATCCGCTCACCGGCCACGAACGGCGACGCCACAAACCGCTCCGCCGTCAGCCCCGCACGACCCACATAACCGCGCGCCACCCCGACACCCGCGACATACAACTCACCGGCCACCCCGACCGGCACCGGCTGCAACGCCTCATCCAGCACGAACAACCGGGTATTCGCGATCGGCGAACCGACCGGCACCACACCACCACCGGACAACCGCGCCGTCGCCACCCCGATCGTGGTCTCCGTCGGCCCGTAATGGTTGAACACCGGCCGATCCCCGGCCGCCGCCACCAACCGATCCACCCACTCCGGCGACGCCGCCTCACCACCCAACACCAGCGACCCCGCCGGCAACACCGCCTCAAAACCAGCACCCGCCGACAACGCCGCCAGATGCGACGGCACCGCCTTCACGAAATCAATCCGATGCGCGGCGAGATAATCGGCGACCGCCCGCGGATCCATCACCGCCGACGCGTCCAACACATGCAACTGCCCACCAGAGACCAAACTGATGAACACCGTCGTATTACCCAGATCCGTCACCTGCGGCTGCAACAACCCATACCGCGCCCCGGCCACACCCCAACCCAGCCGTGACGACACCGACACCACATAGTTCGCCAGCGAACCGTGCGAGACCGCCACACCCTTCGGCACACCCGTCGACCCCGACGTATAAATCACGTACGCCAGACCGGCCGGCTCCATCGCCACCGCCGGATCGGTGTCGGGCTGGGCGGCGACCATGGCCGCGACCATCCGCTCGTCGAGAGCGAGCATCCGGACGCGGCCGGCCGGCAGGTCGTCCAGGACCTCCTCGGTGCCCAGCAGCAGCACCGCCCGGCTGTCGGCCAGCATGAACGCGATGCGGTCCGCCGGCAGCTTCGCGTCGACCGGCAGGTACGCGGCGCCCGCCTTCCACACGGCCACCATCGCCGTGATCATCTGCGCGCCGCGGGGCAGGCAGAGACCGACCACGGACTCCGCGCCGACGCCCTGGCTCACCAGGTAGTGCGCCAGCCGGTTCGCGTCCGCGTCCAGTTCCCGGTAGGACACCGAGACTCCGTCGGCCACCAGCGCGGTCGCGTCCGGGGTCCGCGCCACCTGCGCGACGAACTGAGCGGGCAGCAACTGCTCCGGCAGCTCGGCGGCGGTGTCGTTCCAGCCGGTCAGGACCTGCTCGCGCTGCTCGGCGTCGATCACCCGGACGGTCTGCACCGGCGCGTGCGCGGAAGCCGTCACGGCGTCCAGCACGCGCACGTACCAGTCCGCCAGCCGCTGGGCGGTCGCCTCGTCGAACAGATCCGCCGACGCGGTCATCGCGCCGTAGATCCCGGCGGGGTGACCGTGCTCGTCGAAGGCCTCCTCGGCGACCAGCCACAGGTCGACCTTCGCGGACGCCGAGGCCGCCTGCGGGCCGTCGCTGTCGAGGGTCGTCTCCCCGATGCGGGGCAGCTTCAGCGTTCCGCGGTCGGTGTTCTGCAGGGTGAGCATGACCTGGAACAGCGGGTGCCGGGCCGTCGAACGGCTCGGGGCCAGTTCCTCGACCAGCCGCTCGAACGGCACGTCCTGGTGCTCCAGGGCGTCCAGGCCGGCCCGCCGGACCCGGCCGAGCACCTCGGTGAACGTCGGGTCACCGGACAGGTCGGTCCGCAGCACCAGCGTGTTGATGAAGAAGCCGACCAGGTCGTCCAGGGCCTCGTCGTTGCGGCCGGCGACCGGGAACCCGATCGGGATGTCGGTGCCGGCGCCCAGCCGCGACAGCAGCACGGCCAGCGCCGACTGCAGCACCATGAACGTGGTCACGCCCTCGGCGCGGGCCACCTCGGACAGCCGCTCGTGCACCGGGGTGGACACTCGCAGCGGGATCCGGTGCCCACGGTGGCTGGCCACCGCGGGACGAGGGCGGCTGACCGGGAGCGCCAGCTCCTCCGGCGCGCCGGCCAGCGTGTCCCGCCAGTAGGCGACCTGGGTCGACAGCAGACTGTCCGGGTCGGCGTCCGAGCCGAGCAGTTCGCGTTGCCAGTCGGTGTAGTCGGCGTACTGCACCGGCAGCGGCGCCCAGGCCGGGGCCGCACCGCGCAGCCGCGCCTCGTACGCCGTGGCCAGGTCGCGGCTCAGCGGCGCCATCGACCAGCCGTCGCCGGCGATGTGGTGCAGCAGCAGCACCAGCACGGTCTCGCCGGTCGCGGTCCGCAGCAGCGAGGCCCGGATCGGCACCTCGGTGGTCAGGTCGAACGCGTACCGGGTGGCCTCGTCCACCGCGCCGGGCAGCTCGTCCGCGGTCACCGTCCGGACCTGCAGGGCCCAGTCGAGTGCGGCCGGGTCCAGCACCTTCTGGTACGGCTCGCCGCCGGCGGTCGGGAACACCGTGCGCAGCGACTCGTGGCGGCCGATCACGTCGCGCAGCGCCGCCTCGAACGCGTCGATGTCGAGCCCGGCGTCGAGCCGTACCACGAGGGGGATGTTGTAGAGCGGGCTCGGGCCCTCCATCTGGCCGAGGAACCACAGCCGGTGCTGCGCGAACGACAGCACCGGTCGTTCGGTGCGTTCACCGGCCCGCAAGGCAGGCCGCACCCGGCCGGTGGCGTCGCCGGACAGCCACGCTGCCAGCCCGGCCACGGTCGGGGTCTCGAAGAGCACGCGCAGCGGCAGTTCCACATCCAGCAGCGCGCGGACACGCGACGCCAGTCGTACGGCGAGCAGCGAGTGCCCGCCGAGCCGGAAGAAGTCGTCGTCGACGCCGACCCGCTCCAGGCCCAGGGTTTCGGCGAACACCCCGCACAGGATCTCCTCCCGCGCGGTCGCCGGACCGCGGCCGGCGCCTGCCTGCGTGGTGTAGTCCGGTGCCGGCAGCGCCTTGCGGTCCAGCTTGCCGTTCACCGTCAGCGGCAACCGGTCCAGCACCACGACCGCGGACGGCACCATGTACTCCGGCAGCCGCTGGCCCGCGAACTCCCGCAGCCCGGTGACTTCGCCGTCCCCGGGCACGACGTAGGCGACCAGGCGCTTGTCGCCCGGGGTGTCCTCACGCACCACCACCGCGACCTGACCGACCCCAGAATGGGCCCGCAGCACCGCCTCGATCTCACCCAGCTCGATCCGGAACCCGCGGATCTTCACCTGCTCATCCGCCCGGCCCGCGAACACCAGTTGTCCGTCCGCCGTCCACCGCGCCAGGTCACCGGTGCGATACATCCGCTCACCGGACCCGAACGGCGACGCCACAAACCGTTGCCCGGTCAGCTCCGGACGGCCCACGTAGCCATCCGCCACCCCCGCGCCGGCGACATACAGCTCACCGACCACACCCGGCGCGACCGGCTGCAAACCGTCGTCGAGGACGAAGACCCGCCAGCCCGGGATGGCCCGGCCGATCACACTGTCACTACTGGTGTCGTCCGCACCGAGCTCGCGGAAGGTGACGTGCACCGTGGTCTCGGTGATGCCGTACATGTTCACCAGCCGCGCCGCACCCGGATCCCGCGACCACCAACTGTCGAGCTGGGCCGGGTCCAGCGCCTCACCACCGAACACCACATACCGCAACCCGCCCGGCACGAAGCCGTCCACCGCGAGGAGCTGGTAGAACGCCGACGGGGTCTGACTGAGCACCGTCACCCGCTCCCGCCCGATCAGCTGGGCGAAGTCCTGCGGCGACCGGGAAACCTCGTAGGAGACCACGACCACCCGGGCCCCGTGGACCAGCGCGCCCCACAACTCCCAGACCGAGAAGTCGAACGCGAACGAGTGGAAACACGACCACACGTCATCCGCCGTGAAGGCGAAGTCCTGATCCGTCGACGCGAACAGGCTGGCCACGTTGCGGTGGCTGACCGCCACCCCCTTGGGCGCACCCGTCGACCCGGACGTGTAAATCACATACGCCCGATCACCCAGACCGGGACCCGCCAGCGGCCCGCTGTCCAGACCGGCCAGCTCGGCCACCGTGGCCGGGTCGTCGAGGACCCTCACCGGCACCGGCCGGTCTGCCGACGCCTCACCGATCAGCGCCTCACACGACGCCGACACCAGCACGCCCGCCACATCGGCGTCGGCGAGCATGAAAGCGACCCGTTGCACCGGATACTGCGGGTCCACCGGCAGATACGCGGCGCCGGCCTTCCAGATTCCGAGCAGCGCCACCACCAGGCCGGCGCCACGGTCCATCGCCACCGCGACCATCGACCCGGCGCCCACACCCTGCCCGCGCAGATACCGGGCCACCTGGTTCGCCGCCGCGTCGAGGTCCCGGTAGGACAGCTGGACACCGTCCGCGACGACCGCGACCGCGTCAGGGGTGGCCGCCACCTGCCGCTCGATCAACTCCACGACCGTGGCGTCGACCGGGTCCGTGCCCGCCGCGTTCCACTCGACGACGACCTGCTCACGCTCGTCGGCGTCCAGGACATCGACCGCGCGCAGCCGCAGCTGCGGGTCCGCGGTCACCGCCGCCAGCACCCGCACGAACCGCTGCGCCAACCGCTGCGCGCTCGACACCTCGAACAGATCCGCCGCGATCATGAGCATGCCGTCGAGCCCGGCCGGCCGGCCCTCGGCGTCGAACGTCTCGACCATGTTCACTTCGACGTCGAACTTGGCGACCGGCGTGGCCCTCGGCACGATCTCGGCGTGCACGTCCGGGAACTCCAGTGCCACACCGGCCGTGTTCTGCAGCGTCAGCGACACCTGGAACAGCGGGTGCCGCGCCAGGGACCGGGTGGGGGCCAGCTCCTCGACCAGCCGCTCGAACGGCACGTCCTGGTTCGCCATGGCGCCGAGGCCGGCCTGCCGGGCGCGCCGCAGCACCTCGGTGAACGCCGGGTCGCCGGACAGGTCGGTCCGCACCACCAGCGTGTTGACGAAGAACCCGATCAGGTCGTCGAGGGCCTCGTCGTGGCGGCCCGCGACCGGGAACCCGATCGGGATGTCGGTGCCGGCGCCCAAGCGAGACAGCAGCACCGCGAGCGCCCCCTGCAACACCATGAACGGGGTGGCGCCCTCGGCGCGGGCCAGGTCCAGCAGCCGCTGGTGCACCTCGGCCGGCACCCGGACCGGCACCAGGTGCCCGCGGTGCGAGGCCACCGCCGGTCGGGACAGGTCGGTCGGCAGCGCCAGCTCCTCCGGCGCGCCGGTGAGCGCCTCGCGCCAGTACGCCACCTGCTTGGACAGCAGGCTCTTCGGGTCGGACTCATCGCCGAGCAGCTCGCGCTGCCACAGCGTGTAGTCGGCGTACTGCACCGGCAGCGGCTCCCAGCCGGGGGCCTCGCCGGCGAGGCGGGCCCGGTACGCCGTGGAGATGTCGCGCCACAGCAGGGCCTGCGACCAGGCGTCGATGGCGATGTGGTGCACCACCAGCACCAGCACGTACTCGTCCGCGCCGGGGTGGAGCAGGCTGGCCCGGACCGGGATCTCGGAGGCCAGGTCGAACGCGTGCGCCTCGGCCCGCGCGATCGCGCCGGACAGGTCCTCGGCGGTCGTGGCGACGACCGGCACGTCCCAGTCGAGGTCCGGCAGGTCGATGATCCGCTGGAACGGTTCCCCGTCCACCACGTCGAAGACCGTCCGCAGCGACTCGTGACGGCCGAGCACGTCCCGCAGCGCGGCGCTCAGCGCGTCGACGTCGATGGCGCCCCGGAATCGTACGGTGACGCCGCTGTTGTATGTCGGGTTCGGGCCTTCCATCTGGTTGAGGAACCACAGGCGCCGCTGCGCATACGACAACCGAATCATCAACGCATCTCCCTAAAAGCTTGTCGCGCAGCGGAAAGAATTCACCCGCGGAGCGGGCGTGAAAAGGCGCGCGGGACACAACCGGTGGCCAGAATTCCAACGCATTACCGGCAATCGAACAAGGCAGCACTCGAACGGTGTGCACACTGTTCAACCGCAACGGAACGGAATAGTTGAACACGACTTGACAGGTGACGTTTCATACGAAGCGGCCCGGTCGCCGTCGACCGGGCCGCGGTTCGCCGCGCGGATGGGGCGCGCGGACGGACGGGACTGGCTCAGTCGGCGGCGGCGGCGAGCCGGTCGCGCTCGACGGCCTCGTAGAGCGCCCGGATGTTGGCGCTGCCGAAACCGCGGGCCCCCTGCCGCTGGATGAGCTCGTAGAACATGGTGTTCCGCGGGTACGGCGACCGGGTGAACAGCTGCAGCAGATAACCCCACTCGTCCCGGTCGGCCAGCACGTTGGTGTCACGCAGCCCGGTGATCACCGTGGACATCTCCGGGAACCGCTCGCCGAGCCCGTCGTAGTAGGACCCGGGCGTCTGCAGGAACGTGACACCCCGCTCGGTGGCCTCCGACACCGCCGTGATGATGTCGTCGACCAGCAGCGCCAGATGCTGCACCCCGGGTCCGCCGTTGCGCTGAAGGAACGCGTTGAGCTGCCCCGATCCGGTCGCCGAACCGGGCGCCACCAGGGTGAACGTCACCTCGGCCGAGTCGCTGCGGACGACGACCGAGTCCATCGAGCTGCCGCCGACGTCGACGAACTCCGACGAGTAGCGGCTCATCCCGAACGCGTTGGTGTAGAAGTCGGCGTGCTGGTCGAGCGTGCCCGTCTCCAGACAGATCGCGACGTGGTCGAGCAGGTTGATCCGCTGCTGCGGCGCCCTCTCGGCGGGCAGCGGCGTCCAGTCGCGACCGGGCGGGAGCAGCACGTCCTCGCTCGCCGGAACCAGCGTGTGGCGGACCGGCCCGAAACCGGAGACGACCGGGTTACCCCGGGACGAGCCGAAATCGGTGGCGCCGGCGGCGACCGCCGTGGCGTACGTGGCCGCGACGTCGTCGCATCCGAACGCGATGTCGGCGACGCCGTCACCGTGCTGGTCGAGGAACGCCACGGCCCGCTGACCGGCGGTGACCACGATCTGCAACTGCCCCTGACGGAGCAGAACCGAGTGGGACTCGTCGTCCGACGACTGAGCCACCCGGGTGAAACCGAGCGCGGAACCGAGGTAGTCGACAGTTGTCTTCTGCTCGCTCGTGTACATCTCGATGAATGCGATCTGCCGTGCCGCCATGATGCCTCCCGAACACGGAGCGACGTGGTTTTTGTTACGTCGCGCAGCCTCACAGACGGGACGCGATAAACGCAATGCCGGTCATGGTGCGCAACCGCACCGTGGGTGTTCAACTGCGGCCAATGCCTCAGTCGAACACCCACCGCAATGGAAATGCGCCGACGCTTTCTACATTTCCGGCGAACTGCTTATGCTGGCTCGAATTCCGCTGTGCAACCGCGCCGGAGCGGCAGTCGCACATCCGCGCATCGACCAGGAGGCCGAGTGTCCACGAGCACGCTCCCCCGGGCCGCACGACGTCGCGCGGCCCGGCTCGTCCCACCCCGCCGGCGAACTTCAGTACGCCTCGGAGGCGTCCACCGGTTCCGCGCCGAGCAGCGAGAAGGCCACCTCCACGACGAGGCCGCCGCCCGGGCGCGGGGAAGCCGTGAGCGTCGCGCTGTGCGCCTGGGCGATCGCGCGCACGATCGACAGGCCCAGGCCGTGGTGCCCGTCGTCGGCCGTCCGGCGCATCCGCTGGAACGGCTCGAACAGCCGATCGACCTGGTCGGACGGGATGACCTCACCGGAGTTGGCCACCGCGAGCACCACCCGGCCGGTCTTGCGCTGCACGGTGACCTCGACCGTGCCACCGGGAACGTTGTAGTGGATCGCGTTGTCGCAGAGGTTGACCAGCAGCCGGCCGATCAGCACCTGGTCACCCGGCACCCGGGTCGGCTCGAGCGCGGTCTCGACCCGCAGTCCCCGCCGCTCGATCTCCGCCGCCCGCTCGCGCAACGTCAGCTCGACCAGGCCGGCCAGGTCCACCACCTCGTCCGAGCCGAGGCCGTGCTCGCTGGTGGAGAGCGTGAGCAGCGACTCGAGCATCTGCCCGCGCTGCTCGCTGATCGTCAGCAGCCGCTCGAAGTTCGACCGGAACGACTCCAGGCTGGCATCCGGGTCGATCAGCGGCTCCTCGAGCAGCGCACGTTCGACGGTCAGCGGCGTACGCATCTCGTGGGCGGCGTTCGCGACGAACCGTTTGTGCCCGTCCAGCGCGGCCTCCAGCCGTCCGAGCAACTCGTCGACGGTGTCCGCCAGATTCTTCAACTCGGTACGCCGGCCCGGCATCGCCAGCCGTTCGTGCACGTTGCGATCGGTGATCTGGCGCAGGCGCTGGGTCATGGTCAGCACCGGGCGCAGCACCCGGCCGGCGATCAGCCAACCGAGGACCACCGAGAACAGCGCCATGATGGCCAACGCGATCAGGGGCTGGACCAGCCCACCCGACGCGGAACCGGACTCGATCACGGGCGCCGCCCCCGGGGCGGTGGGGGCGCCGCTCGCCCAGGGGTTCGGGGCGGGCGGGGCGACCGGCGCGGGAGCCGTCGGCGGTCCCCCGCCCGGATGGACACTGCCGGTCAGTGCCCACATGATGCCCAGCAGGACCGCGCTCGACATCACCGAGACGAGGCAGTAGAGCAGCGTCAGCCGCAACCGGAGAGGGTGCTGTCCGAACGGCATGGTCAGATCCGGTATCCGGCGCGGGGCACCGTCTCGATCAGCGGCGGGTCGCCGAGCTTGGCCCGCAACCGGTTCATGGTGGCCTTCACCGTCGTGGTGAACGGGTCGGCCGCCTCGTCCCAGACCCGGTCGAGCAACTCCTCGGCGGGCACCACCCGGCTGCCGCAACTCATCAGGTACTCCAGCACGGCGAACTCCTTCGGGCTCAGCGGAAGGCGGGCGCCGGCCCGGGTGGCGGTCCGCTGTGCCGGGTCCAGGCGCAGGTCGCCGTGGACCAGCACGGGCGGCGCGGCCGGCTGGGAACGCCGGGCCACCGCGCGGATCCGGGCCACCAGCTCCGCGTACGCAAACGGCTTGGGCAGGTAGTCATCAGCGCCCAGGCCCAGCCCCTCCACCCGGTTCGCGACGGTGCCGGAGGCGGTCAGCATCAGCACCCGGCTCGTCGACCCGGCGTTGATGAGCGTGCGGCACACCTCGTCACCGTGCACCACGGGCAGGTCCCGGTCGAGAACCACGACGTCGTAATCGACCACCGACGTGCGCTCCAGCGCCGACCCTCCGTCGTAGACGACGTCGACGGCCATACCCTCCCGCCGCAGCACCCGGGCCACCGAGTCGGCCAGGTCCGGTTGGTCTTCGACCACGAGTACCCGCATCACACGCCCTTTCCGCACCAGCGGCTCTCCGGCTTCTGTACGCCCAGTCTCAACGACCGGCGCGATTCGAAGCTAATTGGACTTCAGTCACAGTGCGGTCACAGCGCCACGGACCGTGCTGTGACCGGCCGCTCAGTACAAAGAGACCCAGACAAAGCGAGTCCGGAACCGAACGTAGGAGGAAGCGATGACACCGGTCATCCAGACGGAAGCCCTCAGCAAGAAGTATCGCCGTCATCTCGCGCTGGATGACTGCACGATCACCGTCCCGGCCGGACGGATCATCGGCCTGGTCGGCCCGAACGGAGCCGGCAAGTCCACGCTCCTCGGGCTGGTCTGCGGCATGATCACGCCGACCAGCGGGAGCATCAAGGTGCTCGGGCACCAGCCGGCGGACAGCGCCGAGCAGCTCGCCCGGGTCGGGTTCGTCGCCCAGGACGCGCCGATCTACACCCGGCTGAGCGTGGCCGACCACCTGAAGCTGGGCGCCCGGATGAATCCCAAGTGGGACGCCGAGCTCGCCGAGCGGCGGATCCGCCAGCGTGGCCTGGACCTCAAGCAGAAGGCCGGCTCGCTTTCCGGCGGTCAGCGCGCCCAGCTCGCCCTGACCCTCGCCGCGGCCAAGCGCGGCGACCTGCTCGTCCTCGACGAGCCGGTGGCCGCCCTGGACCCGCTGGCCCGCCGCGGATTCATGCGCGACCTGCTCGACTTCGTCGACGAACTGAAGGTCAGCGTCATCCTCTCCTCGCACCTGCTCGGTGACCTGGAGCAGGTCGCCGACCACCTGATCGTGCTCGCCAACAGCCGGGTGCAGATCTCCGGTGACGTCTCGGACCTGCTGGCCATCCACTACCGGCTGACCGGCAGTTCGGCCGACACGCACCTGCTCCCGGACGGCGCCGAGCTGATCCACACCGAGCAGACCCGGGGCGAGACCTCGATGATCGTCCGCTCACCCGAGCCGGTTCCCGGCGGCACCGCCGTCGACCTGGAAGACATGACCCTCGCCTACCTGACTCGCGCCACGAACCCCGGCGCGAGCATCTCCTCCGCGCTCATGACGGGAGCAATCCGATGATCTGGCTGACCTGGCGACAGTTCCGCGCTCAGACCCTGGCCGCCGGCGGCGCACTGGTGCTGCTCGCGCTCTACCTCGTCTATCTCGGCAACGAGATCCGCGCCTTCTACGACTCCCGGATCGCCAACTGTGCGGCCGACGCGTGCTTCATCGCCCGGCTGGATCTTCGCGCCGAGTACGGCGACGCGGTACTCGGCGTCGGCGCGGCCCTGATCGCCGTACCCGCTCTGATCGGGATCTTCTGGGGTGCCCCGCTGGTCACCCGGGAGCTGGAGGAGCGCACCGACCGGCTGGCGTGGAACCAGAGCGTCACCCGGACCCGGTGGCTGGCGGTCAAGCTCACCGTCATCGGCCTGGCCAGCGCCGTGCTGACCGGCCTGTTCAGCCTCCTGCTGACCTGGAGCGCGAGCCGGTACGACCAGGTGATCGGCGAGCGGTTCGCGGCGCTGAGCTTCGACTCGCGCAACATCGTCCCGATCGGGTACGGCCTGTTCGCGTTCGTCCTCGGCACGGTCGTCGGCATGATCGTGCGACGCACCATCCCGGCGATGGCGATCACCCTGGCCGTCTTCGCGACCCTGCAGCTGCTGGTCCCGACGATGGTGCGGCAGAACCTGATGCCGCCGGTCACCAAGACCGTCACCGTCGACAGCTCCGTCATGAACCGCGGGGTCGGCCTCAACCTGAAGCAGGACAACACCTTCGAGATCCGCGGTTACACCGTCCCCGGCGGCTGGCCGCTGGAGGAGGCGTCTCCGCTCTACAAGCCGGACGGCTCGCCCTACACCGGCGACGACGCGAAACCCTGCCTCGCGAACGCCGGCGACCTGGCGGACGGTTTCGCCTGCACGGCCGCACAGAACCTGCACTTCGAGTACACCTACCAGCCGGCGAACCGGTACTGGTCCTTCCAGTGGATCGAGCTGGCCCTCTACGTCGGTATCACCGCCCTGCTGGCCGGCTTCGGATTCTTCTGGCTCCGCCGCCGCGTCTGACCCGGCGGCCGCCGTCAGAACCAGCTTCGGCCACCGCACGATCGTCTGAGCGTTGTGCAAACAACCTCGGACCGTGCGGTGGCCGACGGCCGTTTGCGGAACCCACGGCAGCCGGCGGAGACATCGACGCCTGCCTTCGCCGATAGCACGATCAACTGTATATTGGCCGGCATGCCGCGACCGATCTTCCCCACCCTCGCCGCCGGCACGCCCCGTGCGGCGCTCGACCGGCTGAGGGCTGGCCTGGGCAGGCGCGCCGCCGAGTTCGGGCGCCGGGCGTTCGTGGTCGCCGCCTTCGCCGCCGTGCTCGGCGGGCTCAGCGGCATCGCGCTCGGCTCGTGGCTGGCCTGGCGCGACGTGGACCCGATGGCGCCGGACAAGGCCACCGCGGCGCAACTCGCCCGCACGGTCCTGCCGGTTCCCGTCCACGGCGACGTCGAGCACTTCGGGCGGCACACCTTCTGGAACCCGTACAGCAACAACACCCTGCACGGCGGCACCGGCGTCCGGGCCGGCCGGGCCCACGTGACCGGCACCGTACCCCCGCAGGCCGGCGCCGAGCAGGTCACCGCCGCCGTCACCCAGCACATGCGCGCACAGGGCTGGCAGGACGTCCGGGTCACCGTCCAGCGGAACGGGCCACCGACCTCGCCCTCCGTGATCGCCGACGTGACCGGCACGCGGAGCGGATACCTCGCCGCCGTGCAGTTCACCCAGGCCGACGGATACAACCTGCCCACCCTGGAACTCAACCTGATGTGGGCCGAGCCGCCGGGCCACCTGCGCGACACCGTTCTCGGCGGTCTTGCCGGCGCGCTGCTCGGCGCCCTGCTCGGGCTCTACACCTCCAGGCGCATGCGCCGCTACAGCCGGGGCAGGCAGCGCGCGTACTCCGGGCTCTGCGTCGCCACGCTGCTGATGCTTGCCCCGGCCTGTCTCGGCAACATCCCGACCTCGACCGGGTCTCTGCTGGCCAACACCCATCGCAACGGCCCCGGGCCCTCGGTGTACTGGGGCGGTTTCGTGATCTACGGGGCCGAGCCGCTCGCCATCCTGTCCCTGGTGCCGATCCTGGCCATTCTCCTGTGCTGCGTGTGGCCACTACCCGTAGCTGTCCGCGCTGCCACGACGGCCTGAGACCACTCGCGGGCGGCTCAACCGACCAGGAACACCGGGCACAGCGCCCGGTGCGGCAGCAGGTGCGCGGCCGAGCCGAGCAGTGAGCCGGACAACGCCGGGTGGGCGTGCCGGGCGACCACCACCGCGGCGGCCCGGCTGGACTCCTCGACCAGCGCGGTCATCGGGTCGCCGTTGAGAATCCGGTGGTGCACCGGCACGCCGTCGCGGGTCTCCAGGCGGCGGGCCAGGTCCATCCGGTCACCCACGAGGTGCAGCAGGGTGACGTCACAGCCGCGGCTGCGCGCCTCCGCGAGAGCGAACTCGACGGCGGCCCGCGACGGGCCGGAGCCGTCGACGGCAGCTACCAGCGGCCGTGCGCCGAACTCAGCGCCGGATGGCCAGCCCGGCATCCGGACCACCAGGACGGGCCCGCTGTGGTGCCGGCCCACACGGTCAGCGACACTGCGGCCGAGCGCGGTCGCGGTGGCCTCGTGCCGGTGGCCGACCACCAGCAGCCCGGCGTCGCCGACCTCGGTGAGCAGCGCCTGGGCAGGGTGGGCGGCGGCGATGAGCCGGCTGGTGACCGGCACCGTCGGGGAACTGGCGTGCACCCGGTCGGTGAGCCGCCGCAGCAGGTCCGCCCCGGCTCGGTCGGCGCCGCCGCGCCGCACGGTGACGATGTGCAGCCGCCAGCCGTGCAGTTCGGCCTCGATCGCGGCGTGGTCGACCGCGACGCAGCTGATCGGGCTGTCGTCCACACCGACCAGCACGACGCCGGTGGCGGCATACACCGGATGCGGCCGCATCGCCGGAGCCGGCTTCGGCCCGGCGGCGTACGGGTCGGGGTAGTCGACCGCGCCGAGGTAACGGTTGATCACTTCGCCGTAGCGGTTCGGGTGCCGCACCTCACCGGCGGCGCGGCGGGCCTCGGTCTCCGCCCGGAACCTGCTCAGGTCGGTCATCACGGCGCCTCTTCACCAATGCCGGGGCGCCGGCGACGCGCCGGCGCCTCTACCTCTATGCCATCACCGCCTTGCTCCGGGTGACAGTGCCGTTCGTCCCGGGCCTGGGGTCCAGCCGGACGGCGGCCACGCCGGGAACGGCACGGGCCAGCACGGCGGCGATGCGGCGCTGCTGCTCGTTCGGGAACGGGCCGGTGACCACGGCGGTCCCGGCTTGGACCGTGGCCGTCCACCAGCCCCGGCGCCCGGAGTACTCGTCGAGGCGTTGCTGCACGTCGGCGGTGAGCACGTGATCGTCGCGGACCATCGCCTTCACGATGTCGCGGCGGCTGACGATGCCGATGACCGTGCGATTCTCCATCACCGGCAGGCTGCGCACGTCGTGGTCCAGCATCACCTGGGCCACGTCGGCGACATCCGCGCCCGGCGTCGTGGCCAGCGGATACTCCGACATGATCTCCATGACGAGGCCGGGCCGGGCCGCCGGGTCGGTGTCGGGATGGCCGCGGACGTCCGTCGTGGGCTCCGCGGGGACCCGGTGCCACAGCAGGTCGCTGTCGCTGACCATGCCGACGAGCAGGCCGTCGCCGTCCAGTACGGGCAGGGCGGTCACCGCGTGCATGGTCATGAGATCGGCCGCGCTCTCCACGGGCGCGTCGGCCGCGACGACGTGGACCGCGCTGGTCATGATGTCACGGACTCGCATGATTCCTCCTCGATCGCAGGTGGTCCCGCGGCGGTGCATCCGCGCGCGGTAGATCTCGTCGACGCCCCACACCAGCGGCGGGAACAGCGCCGGCAACGCCAGTTCCGATGCGCCGAGCGCGGCCGTGCCGAACCCGGCCCAGGCGAGCACCGCAGCCACCATGAGCAGGACCGCGAGCGGCTGGGTGAACTGGGCGTTCGTCGACCTCGGCCGGGGCCGTCATCGTCTGTGCCATTCCTTCAGCGTTCGCCCGCACCTGGTGACGGCATCAGTGCCGAACGGCCCTGCCGCCCGGCTCGGTCGGCCGGCACGGTGGAAAGAGAAGCGGGAGGTGCGCCATGTCGGTGATCTGGCTGATCGTCTGGCTGATCCAGGGCACTCCGGACGTCGCCGCGTGGGGACCGTGGAACAGCTGGGCGTGGCTCTGTTCGTCTGTCTCGCCATCGACCTGATCGGCAGTCTCGGCCGCCGCAGCGCGGTGGGTTCCCAGCGCCGCGCGTGACGGGCCTTCCGGCCGCATCCGTCCTGATTTCCCCCGTCGGCTCGCATGACGATCGATGGAGAGGACCCGCAAGGGAGGCAATCATGCACATCCCGGCCATCGTCGTCGGCACCGACGGCTCCGAGCCCGGCACCGCCGCCGTACGGTGGGCCGTCCGGGAAGCCGAACGCCGACGGCAACCGCTGTCCGTCGTCCACGTCCTCGACTGGGACTGGACGGCATCGCGTGACGATGTCGGCGGTGACCACTTCGAGACGGCCCGCCGGCTGGCCACGACGCTCGCCAACGACGCGGCCCTGCGGGCCAGTGCCATCGCTCCCGGTGTCGAGGTCGGATATCAGGTGCTGATCGGGCCCGCGGTGGCCCGGCTGCTCGACCTGTCGCGCCACGCCGCCCTGCTGGTCGTCGGCAGTCGTGGCCGCGGCGGGTTCGCCGGGCTGCTGCTCGGCTCGGTGAGCCAGCGGGTGGCCAAGCACGCGCACTGCCCGGTCGTCGTGGTCCGCGGCCGCGACGACGTCGCCGGCCCGATCGCGGTCGGGTGGACGACTCCGAGACCGCCGACACCGTCCTGGAGGCGGCGTTCACCGCCGCCGACGACCGCGGCACCACCCTGGTGGCCGTCCGCTCTCACCGGCCCGCCCTGGCGCTCCCGCTCGGCCGGATCCCGATCGAGCGCGTCGACACGGCCCAGCAGGACGCGGTCGAACGCGAATGCCTGGCCGCCCAGCTCGCGCCGTGGCGAGCCAAGTACCCGGCGGTGCCGGTGGACACCCTGCTGTCACACGACAGCCCTTCGTCGACGCTGGTCGGCGCCTCGCACAGCGCACAGTTGATCGTCATCGGCAGCCACGGCCGCGGCGTGGCCGCCGGAGCCGTGCTCGGCTCGACCGGCCTGCGGCTGCTGCACCAGGCCGGCTGCCCGGTGCTGGTGGTGCGGCGCGATCAGGCGCCGAAGGGCTGACGGTCAGGGCACCAGGACGGCCGCGGGGCGGGGCACCGGCATGGTGCCCCGCCGCAACGCACGCGGTCAGCTGGTCAGGTGAACCGGCCGGTGCACGACCGCCTCGATGTCGCCGGCGGTCACGTCGAGCAGCTGGTAGGCCAGATCCGCGAGGGCCCGTGCGGCGGCCAGTTCGTCGCCGATCTCGGGCACCTCCCGGTCGCGGGGCGAGCGCCGGGCGACACCCTCGCCGCGCACCTGCGGGCGCGCCTCGGTGCGCAACACCGCGACAGCACGGGTACGCCGTTCGTCCTCATGTTCGTCAATGGTGATCTCGACGGTCCAGGTTCGAGTGCGCGTCATCGCGTACCTCCTTTGCGGTCTTCCCCATCAGACCGCGAAGGATCCGGGGTTCACAGAGCTGTTGGTCCGCGCGCGTGAAAGGACGTTCGGCCCGGGACACTCGGGCCCGACAGCCCGGGTGGCGGCCGGTCCCGCGGCGGATAGTCAGCCATAGAGAGACATCAGTGAGGAGGAAACAATGACTACCATCGGCCGCGACGCGGCCAGCCATCTCGAACACGCGCCCGCGCCGGGTTCGATGCTCACCACCACGGCGGCCCGTTCGCTCGCCGTCCTGCGGATCTCGCTCGGGTTCGTCTTCCTGTGGGCGTTCTTCGACAAGACCTTCGGATGGAACTACGCCACCCCCGCCGAACGCGCCTGGGTCAACGGCGGCTCGCCCACCAAGGGCTTCCTGTCCGGCGTCGAGGTCGGCCCCTTCCAGGGCTTCTTCAACGACATCGCCGGCCAGGCCTGGGCCGACTGGCTGTTCATGCTCGGCCTGCTCGGCATCGGCGTCGCGCTCACCCTCGGCATCGGCATGCGCATCGCCGCCGGCGCCGCCACGCTGATGCTGGTGCTCATGTGGTTCGCCGACTTCCCGCCGGCGCAGACCAACGCCTCCGGCGAGGCCACCCACTCGACCAACCCGGTGATGGACTACCACCTGATCTACGCGATCGGCGCCGTCGTCACCGCGCTCACCTACGCCGGGCACACCTGGGGCCTCGGCCGGCAGTGGGCCCGACTGCCCATCGTCCAGCGCAACCCCTGGCTGATCTGACACCATCGGAACGGCATCCCTACCGGACGGTCGCGGACGCGACCGTCCGGAGCCTCGTGGAGGTTTCCCATGGCTCACACATCCTGGCAGGACATGCCCGTCTGGCAACGCCGGGCGGTCATGGTGCTGGCGCCGCTGGAGCTGGCGCTGACCACCTTCGCCGCCGTCGACCTGGCCCGCCGTCCCCGGGCCCGCGTCCGCGGCCCGAAGGCGCTCTGGTGGCCGGTTCTGCTCATCCAGCCGGTCGGTCCGGTCGCCTACCTCATCAGCGGCCGGCGCGGCGAGTGACGGTCAGGCACCACCAGCACCGGGCGGAGGGTGTGGAGCAGCACGGCCATCACGAAATCAAGGGCCGCGCCGGCCGGGATCGAGCCGGCGTGACACGCCAGCACCTTGCCATCCGGTCCGGCATACCGTGTCCTCTCCGTCGCCACGAACCGTCCGGACGTGACGTCCGAACGGTTCGTCGGCGGCTGGCTGTCCGTCGCGGTTCAGGCGACGAAGCCGGCCGGCACCGGGTCGGCCAGCCGGTGGTCGTCGTAGTCGAAGGTGAGCCGGTCCCGGACCTCGACGACGCCGGGCACCAGGCGCGCGGAGCGCACGGCCAGAGTCGCGGTGGACCACCGCTCGACCCGGCCAGCCAGGGTGACGACGCCCCGCTCGACCCGCGTGCTGACGGCCGAGACGTTCTCGGCGAGCACGATCGCGTGCACCGCGGCCCGCACGTCGGCGGCGATCTGCTGGTCCGTACGCAGGTGTTCCTTGAGCAGGTCGCCGCGGGTGACGATGCCGACCAGCCGGCCCAGGCCGTCCTCGACCGATAGCTGTTTGACGCCGGCCGCGTCCATCCGGCGAGCCGCGCTGCGGACGCTGGTGCTGGTGAGCGCGACGACGGCGGGCGCCGTCATCAGGCCGGTGGCGGTGCGCCCGGCCGCCTTGCGCAGCTGGGCGCGGCGGCGGCGCTCGAACCAGTGCGGCTCGTCCGCGCCCACATATTCGATCTTGCGGAGCAGGTCCGATTCAGAGACCACGCCGAGAACTCGCCGATCGTCGTCCACGACCGGCACCGCGTTGATGCTGCGGGCGGCCAGCAGGTCCACCAGTTCGCGGTACGTCGCATCCGGGCCGACCGCGATCACGTCCGCGGTCATCACGTCACTGACATGCCAGGTCCTCATCACACATCCCTCCACCGCCACGCTAGGTTCCGGCGGGGGCCACGCGGCAGAGGCGACCGTCCCGGCGCCCCGGGCCCATGGCCGGGACCTGCGGCCCTACGGGCGGCGCCACCACCTCGGTAGGCATGGAGGAGGAGGTGCCCCATGTCCACCCGCAGCGCGCTGACCGCCCGCGACGTCTGGGCCGCAGTCGCCCACGCGTCGTTCGCCGTCCTCAGCCATGTGACCCCGTCCGGCGTGCCGCGTTCCAGCGGCGTGCTCTACGTCTGCCAGGGCGACCACATGTATGTGGCCGTCGCGGAGAACAGCTGGAAGGCCCGGCACATCACCGACGCCGGGCTGATCGCCGTCACCGTCCCGATCCGCCGCGGCGGCATCATGTCGCTGCTGGCGCCGATTCCCCCGGCGACCGTCAGCTTCCCGGCGGTGGCGACCGTCCACCACACCGCGATCCTCGACCGGGTGCCGCGGTTGGCCCGGCTGATCCCGCCCGGGCGGCGGGCCGGCTGCGCGGTCCTGGAGATCCGCCCGACCGGCCACTACGTCACCTACGGTCTCGGCGTGTCGCTGCGCGACATGCGTGACCCGCACCGGGCGCGGGCCCGGGTCCCGGTTCGCGCCCGCGCCCGCGCCTGAGCCGGCGGCACCGCGAAGGTCTTTCGGCCCGTTCCGACGGGCCGTGCCGCACTGCCCGACAGACATCGACGCGGATCACGCTGGAGGGAGAACCGGCGAGGGAGTTTCAATGACCATGTCAAGCCGCGTTCGCGGTGATCGGCGGTGAGGGGTGGAACTCACGGCCGTCGCGCAGCAGTGCCCAGATGACGTCGA